>NZ_JAYGGZ010000001.1:145989-229763 GCF_034931465.1 Anabaena sp. UHCC 0399
AAATAGTGACAAGACAATTATTATATGGGATTTGGATTTCGATAATTTATTACGCAGTGGTTGCGACTTACTCAATAATTACCTTATTGCCCATCCAGAGGTTTTAGAGGAGTTGTCATCATGCCAAACACCAGCGCGGTTAGTTCCAGGTGCAACAGTGTTAGTTATCCAAGGTGAGAAGTTAGCGCGAGATGGTGATATTAAGGGCGCAGTTGCTAAGTTCCGCACAGCGCAGCAGTGGGATAAGAGTTTGAAGTTTGACCCAGAGGCGAAGGCGCGAGAGTTATAGATTAGAACCCCTCTCCAAAGACGCGGAGCGGCTTCTCGCTAGAGTACCTCTCCCCGACGCGGGGAGAGGCTTTGAATCTTGCTCCCCTTCCCTACAAGGGAAGGGGTTGGGGGTTAGGTTTGAAGAAAAGTTGCACACGGCATAATTTATCAAAAGAATAAGCTTCAAAACCGAGTGGAATTGTGGGTGGTTTTTCTCCCCCCCTCAAGAGCTTTTCACTGCTTTAACCCAAAAATATAGGGTGAGTAGATTACTACTCACCCTACAATACTGAAGGACTGATTGCCAATTCCCAATTCGGATTATCCTATACCGAACCGCCAGCAGCTTGAAAGCGAGCGCGGGCGCGTTTGAAGGCTTGGTTAGCTTGGATTTGAGCTTGGCGATCGCCTGCGGGTACTTGACTCAATTTTGCTTGAGCTTGGCTATAACCAGTACGGGCTTCTTCTAGGTTAATCTTGTCGCCGCGTTCAGCACCATTCACCAGAATAGTGACTTCGTTTTCTTCAACTTCGGCGAAACCACCTAAAAGTGCGATCGCTTGCCAATTTTGGTTTTTGTTAGCGCGTACTCGCAGTACACCTATATCCAATGCGGTTAATAGTGGCGCGTGTCCACTCAGGATACCTAGCTGACCGGTAGTGCTGGGTAAAATCACTTCATCAGCTTCTGCATCCCACACTGTTTTATCTGGGGAAATTACACGGACAGTTAGGGTCATAAGTTCAAGTCAAGGGGCTGTGAAAAGTTGTGAGTGCTGAGTGCTGAGTGCTGAGTTAAAAGAGTGTCCACAAATTGTGGGTATTTTAACAAGTACATCAGCACTAAGTAAGGAGACATCACAAATTACTCATGACTCATTACTCATTACTCAGCACTAATTTTTAGCCTTTCATTTTTTCGGCTTTAGCGATCGCTTCATTGATGTCGCCTACCAAGTAGAATGCTTGTTCTGGCAGCTCATCTAATTCACCAGAGAGAATCTTCTGGAATCCTTTGATGGTGTCTTCCAACTTCACGTATTTACCAGGCGAACCTGTGAATACTTCAGCTACGAAGAAGGGCTGAGACAAGAAACGCTCAACTTTCCGCGCCCGTGCTACGATGAGTCGGTCATCTTCCGACAATTCATCTAGACCCAAGATGGCGATGATGTCTTGCAATTCTTTGTAACGTTGCAGAGTTGCTTGTACAGCACGCGCAGTGTTGTAATGTTCATCACCAACAATGTTGGGTTGCAACATGGTGGAAGTTGAACCCAGAGGATCAACCGCAGGATAAATACCTTTAGATGCTAAACCACGAGATAGCACGGTTGTACCATCTAAGTGAGCAAAGGTAGTTGCAGGTGCGGGGTCGGTTAAGTCATCCGCAGGTACATATACAGCTTGAATGGAGGTAATAGAACCTTCGGTGGTGGAGGTAATCCGTTCTTGCAATTGACCTACATCAGTACCCAAGGTTGGCTGATATCCCACAGCAGAAGGCATCCGACCCAATAGCGCGGATACTTCAGAACCAGCTTGTACGAAGCGGAAGATGTTGTCAACAAACAGCAGTACGTCTTGTTTGTTCACATCACGGAAATATTCTGCCATTGTCAAACCAGACAAACCAACCCGCATTCTTGCTCCGGGTGGTTCATTCATTTGACCGTAAACTAGGGCAATTTTAGATTCGTTGAGGTTTTCGTTGTTGATTACCCCAGATTCAATCATTTCGTTGTAGAGGTCATTCCCTTCACGGGTACGCTCTCCCACGCCAGCAAATACAGACACGCCACCATGCTGGGTAGCGATGTTGTTGATCAACTCCATCATGATCACGGTTTTGCCAACACCTGCACCGCCGAACAGACCAATTTTACCGCCACGACGATAGGGGGTTAACAGATCAACAACCTTAATTCCTGTCTCGAAAACTGAAGGTTTGGTTTCTAGCTCAGTGAGTTTAGGTGCTGCACGGTGGATGGGTAAGGTTTCCTCGTTGTTGACGGGGCCTCTGTTGTCTACGGGTTCGCCGAGGACGTTAAAAATCCGACCAAGAGTAGCTTTACCAACTGGTACGCTGATGGGCGCACCTGTATCAACAACGTCTAAACCACGCACTAAACCATCAGTAGAACTCATAGCAACACTGCGAACTTGGTTGTCGCCTAAAAGTTGCTGTACTTCGACGGTTAGGTTGATGTTTTGTCCAGCTTCGTTAGTGCCTTTGATGGTCAAAGCGTTGTAGATTTGTGGTAATTTTCCGGCAGGGAATTTAACGTCTACAACTGGACCAATGATTTGGGTAATGTAACCGATGTTTGTTTTTTCTGCGGTGGTGACCATGCTGCGCCTAATGATTGAAGCTATATTTCAGAATGGGTCTTAGAAGACATAAGATTATGCAATGTCATCTTTCACTCTAACATCGGAGGGGGACAGAGTTCCGTTAGTAATTCCTTAAAAAGTAGTTTGGCGAATTTCTTCCCACCCGCTTGATTGAATGACCCAACTCTTTATCATAAATTGATTCTTAAGACTTACAACATCAGAACGTCAAGCTAATTTCAGTAGTGCTAGGCAAAAATAAAAACTGCCGTGTTGCTGATTCTTAAACACGACAGTTATGAATCTAGAGTTTCAGTGTCAAAATTCTCTTGTTAGCACTTAACTGATTGTTTTTGATGGCGTTTGAGCTTAGAGGTTACGCCAAAAGCACCTAGACCCAGTAAGCCAATTAGAGTTGCAGGTTCGGGAACAGAGGTGGTAGGAGGCGCAGAAATCTCTATCTCAAGTTTCTGTTGAACTGTAGCAGCAAAATCTTGGAAGGTATTGGCTTGTAAAACAAAAGCACCAGTACCGCCCTTGACGTTATTGTTATAGAAGTTGAAGAGAGATGTGCTGTTACCAATGACTAAACCGTTGATGGCATCAACACCAGCTGCTAAAGCTGCATCGCGGGCAGCAGATGTAGTAGCTGCGTTGCTTGCACCGTCACCAGACACGTCAATTACTTGGCGTGTGCTGTCAAAATCATTATTAAAGATAAGAGGGGTAGCAAAATCGATTGCAGATCCAATGACAGTACTTCCACCGAAGGGACGAGTTGTCGCACTAATTGCATTGGCAAAATTTTGGGAAGCTTCCACACTATCAATTAGTGTCCAGCCTACAGACTGTTGCTGCTGAGTAGCACCAGACCAATAGATTAAGTTAACAGCAATCTTGCCAGTATTTCCCTGTGAGATAAAGTTGTTAAAAAGATCAGCATTATTAAAGGCATCTACATAGCCTTGTTTTTGCAAATTGAATTCACTGGTGCTGACACTACCAGATACATCAACCAGTAAAGACAACTCCGTATCAACAAAAGTAGCAGCATTAGCACTTGTGGATATAGCTAGAGCAGACAGAGTACCAGCTACTGTTGTGAGTGTTGCCTGGAAAAAGAAAGAAGTTTTCATTGATTAATCTCGCTACATTAAAAAACAATAGATTTCGATTGCGGAATTACTTATCTAGCGAAATTACTTATCTATATGCAATAAACAGCCCAATTGAGGATTTAGGATGAAGTTACTTATTAAGTACATACACGCAAGAGCCTTTGATGAGCTTGCTTGCTGCGATCGCACACAAATAATCCCCGCATTTATACTGGGGATTGCTTTTTTTGTGTCTTGATTTCATCTATAAGCGAAACTTGACTCCGTATTTTCCTCATTTGAACACTTAATAACTTAGGATAAATTTACTTAGTCCGCAAGTAATAGTTCGACTCTTTACAGAAAAAATATATTGCAGAGTCTGGTAGTTTTTTCGACCAAATCTAGACATAATCAAGCTTATAAAGAATTTTTTCTGAAAAAAGTCTAGTTAGTGAGAATTGAGTTGTTTATGTAAATCTACTACTTCTTTATATAAAGTTTACGATAAAGTTAGCTGATTTTAAGTATAGTTAGTTAGTAGGAACTAATTTATACAGTAAATTTTACGTATAAAAAAATACTAATAGCGTAAAAATATATTTGTCACGTAAACTCAGTAACAAAAGGTGCGATCGCACTGACAAATTCAGTAGTAGACTCGTATGGTAGAACATTTCGCCCCAGTATTTTCACCCCAATACCTTGCTGTAAACGGACAAGATAATCAGCTAAAATTCCATCAGGGGTTTGTGTTTTCCCTTCTTTGCTAATACTTGACGCTGATTCTCCCAAGATTACAAGAGTTGGTTGCTTGATAGAGGCAATCAAACTGGTATAGTTCTGTTTCCAAAAACCAGCTAAAAAAGAAAAGACAGCGTAGCGATTAGCTGTATCTGCTGCACCTACGACTAGAGTATTTAACCACTCTGCGTCAACATTATTAGCTGAGGCGAATAATCGACGGGTAGAGAAAGATGTTAGAAATTTTGGTGTGCGTGCATAGCGATAGAAAGCATTACCAATAGGTGAATCGAAAAGATTCCAAAACAGTTTTTGTCGCCATGCTGGTAATTTATTAGTAATTACGGGCCAAGCTGGAGTTCCAGAAAGCACTAACCCAGCAATTAGGTTTGATTCTTTGTGAACTAATTCAAATGCGACTGGTGATAAAGCACCCTGCACTACTAAAATTACAGGTTTTTGAATTACAGTTTGTAAGAAGTATTTTAATTGTTCTGCCCAATCTTTGGGTGTGTAAGCCACATGGGGTTTGTCACTTTTACCACATCCTAGTAAGTCGGGATTGTAAATAACATTGTGGTTTCCCTGACTAAACCATTCACAGATGAAACGTTGCCAAAATTTCCCAGATAAACCCACGCCAATAGGATGAATTAATAATAAGGGAATACCTTCAGTATTGGAGTTATCTGATTGATATACTTTGTATGCACAGTGATAATTCTGCCAAGTATAAAACTGGGTGGATGGAGATGCTTGCATAATTCCCATGTTTTGGTAGTTGCTAAAAAATCATTTGGGGATGGATTAACTGATAGCCAGCCTCTTTAATTTTTTTGTTAGAAACTGTCACATTATATTGGCGATCACTCTTGAGTGAATCATCCCATGATATTAGGGGTAAATTATATTTTAAAAACAGAGTATCCAGTAATTCTTTTCTAGTGAGATGGGCATCATCTACTAAATTATAAATACCTTGTAATTGCTGCTCTCTGATCAACTCTATAGCCCCTACAATATCATCTAAATGAATCCAGTTTGTGATATCACTACCATTACCGGGGCGAGTTGTACCAGCCACTCTACTAAATATTTTGATTAGTTCTCTACCAATCCCATAAATACCACCTAATCGCAAAATACAAACGCGCAGATTTTCACTATCAGCCGCTAGTAAAATATCTTCTGTTGCTTTCATAATTTCTGCATTAGGAGTAATAGGTTTAGCAGGTGTTTCTTCATATACCCACTCACCATCTCTATCCCCGTAAATAGAATAGCTACCTGTATATATTATTTGTTTGACAGTAGTATTCTGTTTGAGAACACCAACTAAATTATTAGCAGTATTTAAATAAGTTTCTTGATATGATTTACCTCTCTTCGCCCCAATACTTAACAGCACAACATCTTGATTTTCTGTGGCTGATTTCAATCCTTCTAAGTCATCACCTTTGGTAACTATAACTTTTTGTGAGATAGATTGTAGTTCTGATATACGTTCAGGTGTAGTTGTAGTGACAGTGACGTTAAAGGATGAATTTTGCTGCCAATATTTAGCAATAGCACAACCAACGTAGCCGCACCCAATAATTACAATATTCATACTATTGAAATAGGGAATGGGGAATGGGTAGACAATAGACAAAATAGAAAAGCTAATAACTAATAACTAATGACTAATGATTATTTATGCACAAGACCATCAGGCATAATTGCACCTGCTAAATTCGCACCAATTAATTTTACCAGTAGGCGATCGCCTGAGCGAATCCGCGCCCCTGTTAAGTCAGCACCACGCAAATCAGCACCGCTAAGATCCGCACCAATGAGGTTGGCCGCGCGTAAATTGGCTTCTCTTAAGTCAGCTAAAAGTAAATTGGCTCTAAATAAATTCGCCTCTGATAAATCTGCACCTCTGAGAATAACTTTGTGCATAAAAGTATCACTCAAGTCAGCACCGCTTAAGTTAGCATAACTAAGATTTCTGCCGGATAAATCTTTGTTACTTAAATTTGCTCTGCTAAAATCTTTACCACTTAAATCTGAATTTTGCTTAGGTGGCTGATAGTTGTTTGGGGGTGGGTTTTGAGATTGAGGTGGTGGGGAATGATAAATCTTTTGGTTTTTACCATTCAAAGAACGCAATCTTTCACGCGCTTCATTAATTGCTTTAAGCTTGTCTTGTGCTTTTTGTTGTAAGCGGAGGTTATCTTTAGGTAGACGATCTGGATGCCATACGAACACCAAATCTTTATAAGCCTGATTAACTTCCTCAAGGGTAGCACCAGGTTCTAATTCTAATACCCTATAATATCGCTCCAGTTCGCTCATAAGATGTTTTAATGAAGAATCAACTTGAAGTGATAAAAATGTAGCCCTCCGTATTTTTAAATAGGATTGGGCGATTTCGTTGTTACTATTTACACACTTTGATTTTGCGGTAAATAGTTAATATTATGGCATTATATAAGCCTATCGCAGCCAGCTAAGTCTATCAATAACTTTTTATACGAAACAGTAAAGGAATGATGTGCAGTCCCAAGCTAAGTGATTGGCATACTCCTGTTAATATGTATATTCCTCAAATGAAATGGAAATTTTTTCATTATCTTTCCATTTGTCTATTTCTCCATCTATTCAAGGCTTGCAAATATGCCGCTATTGGTATTTGATAAATTTCTATAAAAATCCAGATAATAATTGATAAATGTGACAAAAACGTGAATATTGTCCAAATATAAGGCAACCAACTAATAGGATCGTGAGGATGAGGAGGAAAATAATAAGCTACTATCCCAATTAAGAAAGTGGGCATAACAACAAAACTAATTGCAACCAAGACATAACCCCAACCTAATTCCACACCTTCTAATTGGACTTCTGACCAGTTAAACCCATTCCATCGCCAAATCAAAGGCGGTTGTCGAGAAGGCATTTTAATCTGTTGTTGTTCTACATTGACAGTAAAAATTTCATGGCAAAAATCGCAACCCATGGCTTCCATCAATGGTATATGGGAAATCTTACCAACTCGACAGACTGGACAAGGGTAAACATTGTGAGTATCAAAAGGTTGAGTGAAGATTTTAGACCTGGGCATAATTGAACTAAGTTGTGCTGAAAAGTTGATTAGATAGATGCACAATTTGTTGAGAATTACCACTATCATCAGGTGTGGTATTTTTCATTTTGTTTTGCTGATAGAAGTGATCACAATTACCTAAAAATAAAATTTATATAACTCTAGAGATATAGCAATCCTATTTGATAGTAGAAAGGCAGGAGGCAGAGGGCAGAAGGAAGAAAAGGTACAAAATTTGCCCCTTGCGATGCACAAAAATAGAAATATTCTTTTTGAGATGCAAAGCACGGAAAAATATGCTTCCTTGGACAAATTTTCTGGAGAAACTAGGGTTCTTGGCTCTCACGAATGATCGAGGATGCTGATAAATACTAATCACTAACTCGTTATCTAGTTTGTATACAATCAAGTTGTAATTTCTAAACTTGCTAATGAGTTTATCGCTTTTTGGGGTTTTTGACTGGCCTTGACGCTACCAAAACCTTCTGGTATCTTTACTCTTAATATAAGTTGTACATTAATTTATTTAGCTTACCATTTCAAAAATGTTCAGCAGCACTCGTTACTTTTATTTTTGGTTTAAGGCGGTTCACCGGCGGTGAATTAGTTTCCTAATGGAAACCGCCCGGTGAACCGCAGAGTCCTCTCTGCGGTTTTTCTGTTTTTAAGGAGCAAAATTTCATCATGATGACCTATTCCAGTAACTGGTTTTATAGCTTTTACTTTTGGCCTAGAGCAAGTTCCGGGTAAATAGCGTCATGCTGATAAATCATACGCGCCCGGAACTGTTAAAGGTTCTGGGCTTTTTTTTCACAAGCTAGACAAGGAAAAATTTCTTTTTCCGTCCCCAATCCCCAAATTTTCAGGAGACTAAAATCATGATTCATGCCAAACTAGTTGCTCAATTGCATTCCCAGCATCAGACAATCGTTAAACTTACAAAAACAGTTGCTTTCGGTGGAGAAGACTTAGTAATTATCGGTGGTCCTTGCACGGTGGAAAGCTTAGAACAAATGGAGACAGTCGCCCAAAATATTGCGGCTGCACCTGTACACGCCTTGCGTGGTGGTGTTTTCAAACCGCGTACTTCGCCCTACGCTTTCCAAGGCATGGGAGAGGAAGGATTGGCAGTTTTAGCCGAAGTGCGATCGCGCTACAATATTCCAGTCATCACTGAAGTCATGGCGATTTCCCAAATCGAGTTAGTCGCCGCCCATGTAGATATGCTACAAGTCGGTAGCCGCAATATGCAAAACTTCGACTTGCTCAAAGCCTTGGGAAAAACTGGTAAACCAATATTACTCAAACGCGGTTTAGCTGCGACTATTGAAGAATTTGTCATGGCGGCTGAATATATTGTTAGCCACGGTAATCCTAATGTAGTGCTGTGTGAACGGGGTATCCGTAGCTTCGACACTTATACCCGCAACGTCTTAGATTTAGCTGCTGTAGCCGCCCTCAAGCAAATTACTCACCTACCCGTGATTGTAGACCCTTCCCATGCTGTCGGTAAACGAGAACTAGTTGCACCTGTAGCTAAAGCGGCTGTAGCTTGTGGTGCAGATGGATTAATTATTGAATGTCATCCAGAACCAGAAAAATCTGTTTCTGATGCTCGTCAAGCCCTATCTTTGGAAGATATGGTGAATTTAGTTGCTAGTTTAAAGCCGGTAGCTACAGCCGTTGGGCGCAAAATATCATCAAACCAGTTGGATTTTTAGCTGACAAACTTATGCTGCAAACTAATCTTAACGCTAAACAAGCCCGGATTTTTACTGCTGTAATGTTGAGTGGTATTTTATCTGTTAGTAGTGGTTTCATATTAATGCAAAATGCCACTGCTTTACCGATAAATTTTTTAGCAGAGACTCCTAAGGAAGTCGTTAAACAAAATGTTAAATTAGAGCCTTTACCACGAGCAGTAGCTAACGCAGTCTTACAAGATATCAACCACAGAGACGGAATTGCAACGAAAAAACTCAAAATTATTGATTCTATTCGTAAAACTTGGCGTAATGGTTGTTTGGAACTGCAAAGACCAGATGAACTTTGTACTCAAGCCTTAGTTCCTGGTTGGCGCGTTGTTGTTGCTCGTGGTCAACAAAAGTGGGTTTATCACACTAACGAAACTGGTTCTGTTGTGAGACGCAAAGAGAATGATTCTAGCACTCTTCGTCCATTACCGATTCCTGCTAGTGAGTTACCGCCACCTTTAGATAGAAATGTGGTGTTTCGACAAATATCTAGTGGTGGCTTTATTGGCAGAACCTACGAAACAGTATTACTTAATGATGGTAGGTTAATTCGGGTGCGGATTGGTGATGCTAATGATTCTGAACGGAGTGTGCGTCGGGTGACTTCAGCACAGGTGCGTCAGTTTCAAAGAGTAATCAACCGCGCACAAGGAGAATTTCAAAATCTGAGTTATCCAGCGTCTAGAGGTGCAGCTGATTATGTTACTTACACTCTCACTAGCCGCAAAGGTACGGTGCAGTATAACGATATTTCCCAAAACAATTTACCGCAGGATTTACAGACAGCAGTTAAAGCCTGGAAGCAAATTGTCAGCACGGCTCGATAGAGTGCTGAGTGATGAGTGCTGAGTGCTGAGTGGTGCTGAGTGGTGTTAGCGGTAGCGCGGCGTTTAGCCAGTGGAGTGGTGTTAGCGGTAGCGGGGCGTTGAGCATCGTGCTGAGTGGTATTAGTGACAAGTTAAGCCTGTAAGTCTCTCATCAAGAGGCTTTCAGAGAATTGTTGACCAAAAACTCGTTAGAGCCTCGCTGAATCTCTGGGAAAGGGACGACAATTAATTTAACGAACTTTTGCGGGATTACACCACAGAAAACCGTCTCTGGCTAAAATTCTTGTCAGTTCTCTGACTCCTGCTACATCTCGCCATAACAAGGTTAACACCGCACTCATCATCAATGTCTCTAATGGCATGGCATCCCTAATTTTACAACTAAGCTCTTCACTATCAATTTTTTCGCCTCTTCTCTGTGCTTTTGTGGTGGAATCAAAAGCTTTTGAACCACAGAGGCACAAAGAAGCTACCATTAAGGATGGTTATTTTGGTTAAGAAAAGATTATAAAAAGCACTATTTTTGATTAAAATATAGGAGAGAAAACACACTTGGTTTCGCTTGTATCAGTTCACGCGTTAGATCCAGAGTTTGTAGGAGTAGTATTGCAAATTCCCAAAAGTATTCAAGTAGGAAACAAAGTTGTGATTTTACATCCAGCTTATGTAGCCGGGAAAGTTGGGGTGGTTTATGGTCGGGAGTCACCCTTAGATGGTCAACCCAGCAACCGTTGGCTCATCCAAGTCGATACTGATAATATTTTGGTGTCACTCACTCCCCAAGATTTTCAAGTCATTAACTCATAGTAAAAGTGATTTACGCCGAAGTTGGTGGTTCTTGACCAATTTCTAGTTCTTTTTTACTATGCTTCAACTGTTTCCAAAGTGCTTTAATCTGCTGATAAGCATCCTGGGGGGAAAGCTTGCCAGATGTTTCTAAACTGGTAATGTAGCCAACTTTTTGAGTAAATTCTTGAAGATTGGCATTAAATACCAGGTTTTCTGGCTTTACTTGTCCGTAGTAGCGACCATGAGGGTGAAGAAATTTGTCTTTGTCTGACTCATTGGAATATGCCATTACTTTATTGTATCTCCATAACTATTGACTACATGATAGTCAACTATTTGAGAACTGGAAAAAATCCCCTGGAGAAAACTTCTTGATTGAAATGATAATTCTTTGAAGACGCGATAAATTGGGTTTCTACATACAATCCGGTTTGGATAAGATAATTTGCCAAAAAAATAACGCCTGTAGAGACGTTGCAATGCAACGTCTCTACCCACCCATAACGTTAACTCTACTGAGATGAACTATATTTATTGATCTACAAGCGATAGCCCATACTAAAGTAAAAGCCATCATCTTGGGCATTTGTCCCCCGGTCATCTAAGTTAACTAGGGGTAGGGCATAATCTAGTCTGATGTCGAGATTTGGTATTGGTTGGTATAAGATACCCATTCCCAAACTGGCTAAAAACTTCTGTCTTTGTAAGCTGTTGGGGTTATTTTCAACATTCCAGACGTAGGCTAAGTCAAAAAATGGGGCGATTTGTAAGGTGGGATTACCTGCTGCGTCACGTTGGGTTGTGATGCGGTCTTCTAAAGTAAATCTTACGCCATTGTCAGCAGCGCGGACGTTTTGCCGATAACCACGCACTGATTGACCACCACCTACGACAAATTGCTGGGAAGGTAACAAAGCATTGGGTGTGAGTTGCACTTCGGCCTGGGCGATTAATAAGTTGTCTGAATTTAAGCGTTGGACGCGCTGGAATTGTGCTAACCAACTAAAAAAGCGGCCATCGGGAATGGGGTCAGAGTTGATAGTGGCATCAAATTCACCAATACCTAAACTAAATAGCGATCGCACTGCCCAAGCACCCTGCACATCTCTGCTAACATAATCTTGTCCGAACTTGATGACGCGGGTACGGCTGTTACCATCTGCATCGGGGCCAAATCCGAAGGGTGTAGCCCCTGCAAAGGTGAAGGTTTGCCCATCTTGGACGGTAAAACCTAATGTTAAAGCAAATTCCTCACGGGGCGATCGCACTAATGGTTGTCTATAACTAATCTCGTATAGTTGCGATTCCCCACTAATCTCGAAGCTTTTGAAGGGTTCTTGAATAACTTGATTATTATTAATTGAGGTTCTTAATTGTAAAGTGCCATTCATCGCATTCAACGGCACTTGATAGCTAAAATCATAAACATTTGCGCCTCCCTGGGTAGTGCGATAATAGGAGGCGGCAATTTCATCACCTATACCTGTCAGGTTGCGATAAGTGGCGTTAACACCCAATCTTTCCGAACCAATGCTAGGGGGAGAATAGTTATCAATGCTAAATGTCGCTGCAAAGGGGTTCGCTTCAGTGACACGCACTACTAAAATACTTTGACCAAGGCCACTCCCAGGACGTAAGCTAGCTTCTATGTTGGTAAATAGGGGGTCATTGCGGAGTAATCTTAACTGGTCTTCTAAATTAGCTGAAGATAGAGGTTTACTAGCACCTAAATTAATCCGCGATCGCACATAATTAGAGTTTAAACGTTTTGTCCCTTCAATAATAATTTTTTCTAGACTACCTTCAATCACCCGAATTTCCACCACACCATTAGTAATTTTTTGATCTACTAAAACGGCTCTAGATGTGATGTATCCTCGATTTAAATAAAGTTGGGTAATACTATCTGCGACTTTGGTTAATTCATCTAAGGTAACAGTACGTCCTTCTATTGGCTTGGTAATAGATGTAAATATTTCCGCATCAAAAATACTGCTACCTGTAACTTGAATTTTCTCGACTTGAATGTTTCCAGATATAGGTGTAGGTGAAGTTTCTGGGGTAGGCGTTGTTTGTAAATTTGGTGATGTTGGAGGTAAAGGCGTTGGTGTTGGTTGAGGTTGGGGAAACCTTTCTTGATTGCGGCTTCCTTCTGGGTTTGGTGCTTGTGCTAATGCGGGATAAGTTAAAAGTAAAAAGCAAAAAGTTAAAAGAACAGTTTCAAAGATGTTTTGAGAAAATAAATAAATGTAATTTTTAAGTTGTGGCATTTTTAATAGTGAATTTTAAAATAATCTGAAAAGATATTATTTCTTTCTTTTAACTTTTTTTAACGCGCTTCCCCAATTAATGTGAAAGCTGCCCAATCTTTAGGATTTGGGTGCTGTTTCATCGTGGTTAACATCGCATTGCGTAAGGCTTGGGCTTTATTGGGATTCTGTTTTAACTGGCGATAAAATTCAGTAGTGAAAACATTTGTGGGTGTATCGGGTGATGCCCATTGGGAGATAATCACACTGGGAACACCAGCATTAATGAGTGCTAAAGATAAACCAAGGACACCGTTACCAATGCTACCATTACCTGTTTCCCCTGCACTCAAAAATACTAACCTTGCCCGTAAACGCTGGCCTTTGGGTTGGGTGTAAAGATTAAGGATTTCGCTGGCTGTTAGTAGCCCGTTATTGTCGCCCACACTAGCTAGAGCGATCGCACCCGGTATGCCCTGTCTTTTGGTATCATCTAAAACAGCATAAGTTGCTAGATGAATTGTCTTCGCTTTTGGTAGTAAAGGTAAAATATCAGCCTTGGTCGCTTGGTTGCCAACTAAAGCGGTTGTTTTCAATAAATCGGCAAGTTCTAAAGCCTCTTGTTCTGCATTTACAAGTTGAGGTAAAGACTGTTGGGCAACTTTTGGCATGGTAGGATTACCCACGACCAAAACTTTACTACCGCCTGTATTATTACGTTTTTGTCTCGTTAATTTGAGTAACTGAATTGCTGGTATACTTGTAATAGTATGTTTTTCAATTAAATATTTGCCATATATATCAACTAAAGCCGGGAATGGCACAAACCATAATTCGTTTTGAGGGATGAAAATAACCTGTTCTGTAGGATTTTTTGGTAATAAATCAGCGATTGGTTTGATGAGTATTTGATTGAGTTGTAATAAGAGATTTTTATAGTTATCAGCAGGTGGTTTAGTATTTTTCACTCCCAACGCTATAGGGGTTTTATTAACCAGTTCTGCTAGAGAATTAAAAGGGATAATCGGTTTTTGTAATTTCAGGTCTATTTTACGAAATGTAACTTTACCGCTAGGTTGCATCACCCAAACATAAATTTCATTATCTTCTATTAATGAATACCTCACAATGGTAGCTTGTTGTTGTTTAGCTATTTCCTGAATTTGGGTGATTGTGGGTAAGATAATTTCTTTAGGTGCAACTTTTAAACCACTGCCGGCTGATTCTGTTCCCAAGCGCATTCCGAGTAGGTTTAAAATTGCCATCAGGCTGCTTTGTTCTGCAACTTCTAAAGCCGCTTCTGGCTGATTTTGGCTGACGAAGACTTGTTGTAGTAAACTATATGTATTAGTTTGTTCAGTAGAGTAATCAATAGTATTGCCTAAGTTGGCGCGGAGAGATTCCCAAGTTTTAATATTGGTTTGTAAGGTGGTTTGAGCTTCAGTTACTTTACCTGATTTCAGCAAGACGAAGGCTAAATTATTTAACGCTGCGCCTTGGGTGTAAATATCTTTGTTAGCTTTGGCTGTATCTAATTGTTCCTGATATAATGCTAAGGCTTGATCGTATTGTTTTGCAGATGTGTAAACCCGTCCTAGCTGTTTGATTAATTCGGCTTTATTCTCAGGATTTTTTGAGGTTTCTAGTTGTTGCTGATATAGTGCGATCGCCTGATCAAAATTTCCTTGATTTTCGTAGGTTTGGGCGATGTGTTTTAAGGTAATATTGGTTAAAACTAAATCACTAGATTGGGACGCAATTTTTAATACTCGTTCGTAAAAACTAATAGCTTGCGGATATTGTTTTAACTCTCGATGTACCGCCGCCAAGTTTTGTAGAGAATATATTTGTAAGTCGCGATTTTTAGTTTCTTGTCCAATTGTTAGCTGTTGGGTATGAAAGGCGATCGCTTGTTGATATTCTCCCAGTTTCTCATGTTCTATACCGACGTTGCCTAAAAATGATGCTTCTCTGGGAGGATTACCGATTTCTTTTCTTAAGGCTGCGGCTTTTTCTCGGAATTCTTGCGCTAGTTTTTCATCTCCAGTATTCAGGTAGGCGTTGCTGAGAAGTTCTAAAATTTGTGCAGTACCGGGTTGATTACCTGTGTCCTGCATTAAGTTTAAGCTTTGTTGATATAAGTTAATAGCTGTTTGGTATTTGCCGAGGGTGAAGTTAATTTCCCCTAGGTGTAAAAGGGTATTGGCTTGACCTGTGCGATTATCTATTTCTTGATATAGTTTGAGTGATTCTTTTAAGGTGTTTAAGGCGGCGGTTAGTTGTCCGTTGTTGAGTTGTCTATTCCCTAGTTTTAGGAGTAAGTCGGCGCGGTATTGGCTGGCTTGTGCTGGGGTGGCGATGAGGAGGATTGCAAGAAGGATTTTGGGGATGTTTTTTAGCATATTTTTTGTTTCGCGCATTCGGCGAAGCTGTTCTCGGAGAGTAGGCGCATTCGCGGAGCGTCCCGCAGGGAAGGCGCAAAGGAAGGGAAGGGAAGTTTACAGGATTTCCCATTCCCTTTTTTTAATCAAATCCTGGGGGGAGTTCTAAGGGTGATAGTGTCCCTGGTTGGGATGGGGTGGGTGATGTTGGTAGGGGTGTGGGTGATGTAGAACTAGGAGTACCTCCGGGGGTTGTTGATGGATTCTGTGCGGTGGGGGGTGGGGGAATGACTGGGGGGGTGGGTTGGGTTGTTGGTAGTTGTGGGAGTTGGGGTTGGATGGGGTTTAGTGTTTGGGGAGGTGGTGAGAAGGTTTCTATGGTGACTGAACGACTAACTTTTTCACCAGTCGGACTGGTAGCTTGTAAGATGATTGTTTCGCTACTGGGTTGATTATTTACGGGGTAAAGTATTGTCCCACTGCGAGGTATGTCTCCTGGTGCTGGTAGCAGTTCTACTTTCATTTCGCTGCTACCTTCTACTTTCCAAGTGAGGTTTATTGCTTGTTTAGATTGGTTTTGGGGGTCGATGAGAATTTGATATTTGGGTAATGGGTTACTACCATTAATTTTGAATTCTACAATTTGGCTGGGTAGGGGTTCAACTTTAATTACATCCGTTTTTTGCAGTACGCTGGGTTTATCTGTGTCGGTTTTGGTAAATACTTGCAATTCAAAAATGTAGTCTCCGGCTGTGCGATTGTTGGTGGGGACACTACGACAAGTTAATTGGTTTTGTTGTTGTCTACAAAATGGTTTTAATTCGTTGGGAATTTCTTCGTTGAAGTTATAAATTTGCGGTTGACTGTTAACTACACCTTCAGGCGATCGCCCAATTATTTGTAGTTGTTTAATCTTATCTAAATCGCTAATTTTCCAATTTAAACGAATTGTATCAGGACTGATTTTATTATTAGTTTTTAAATTAATTTGTGTTTCTTGATAAATAGGTTTTACTGAGGCAAATTCTAGAATTTTAGCTGGTGGTATGGGGATAATTTTAATGGTATTTGTTTTAATTGTGTCTGCTGCTTCTTCGGGATTTTTTTGATTAAATGCTTGCAGTTCAAAAATGTAATCCCCCGGTTTACGTGCATCGGTGGGGATGTTGGCGCAAGTTAATGTAGTTTGTATCTGACAAAAGGGCTTGAGTTCTTCTGGAATTTGACCGTTGAAGTTGTAAACTACTGGTTGTACAGCCGCAGTCCCATCAGCAAATAGGCCATTGAGAGTCAAGCTTTGTAGGGTGTTGGGGTTACGGATTTGCCAATTTAAACGAATCGAACCATTATTAGCTTGTTGATACGCAGCATCGGAAGACTGGAAGCGCAGGATTTTAGGGGGTGCTGGGGGTTTTAATAGCCACCATAGCAGAAATGCGATCGCTACTATACTTCCCAAGACTGTGAGTAAGACTAGCAAAAATTGCCACCAAGGACGCGCTTCCCAAATTACTGTCCCCGGAAGGGAGGCGTTAGGTAAGGGGTATTGCTTTTGGTCTTCTAGTTCAATGCGGAAGTTAAGTAAGCGTCCAGCACCAAATATAGGACGTGACCACCATTTCACCGGTGTTATAGTCATCTGGGAAATGGCTTTTTCTCCCGGTAAAACCCGGATAATAGGGGGAGTAGTGACGTAAGTACAGACTTTATCTTCATCCGCCGGAATGGGTGTACAGACAACTTCTCGGACGGTGTTACCTGCGTTGGTTAACCTAATTTCAAAGACTCCACCTTTGCGCCTGACTCTACCTATAACTGTCAAAAGTTCTGCATTCAATAAATAAGAAGGCAGAATTTCCACATACACCACATCCAACAATACCAAATCGGGATTATTGGCAGAGTACAGGCGAATAGTGGGATAGTAAACTCCAGCCGTTGTGCCTAATGGGGGGTGAAATTGCAGTAGAATTTGTCCTGTTTCCCCAGGGTTGAGATTCAAACCCATATTCGGGATAACTAACCCGGCTGTTTCTAAACCTTCGGGATAGCGGATAGTGTACCAACTTTCATGACAGTCGGCACAAGTCAGACGAAACCTGTCTACCCTATCAGAACGGTTGTGGACATTGATACTGAGTTGAAGTATACCACCGGGGGGAATTGGCGCAGGCGATCGCGAACTACTCGCAGGGATTACATTAAAAGTTGGGTCACTAACTCTAACAACAGTTTCAATCGCCGGTAATACCTGAAGTTTCGCCGTATGACGAATCGGAGTATCTTCTGGGTAGTGCATCGGCGCATCCACAACTATCACATAGTTATAGATGCTAGGAATTGCTGTAATTGGCACATTAAATTCAAATAGCACCTCACTCATCGAGTTAGGACTTAAAGCTAACCTTTGATGGGGTGCATCACACCATTGAATTAACTGCGGAGATAAATCATCTATAAAAACATCTATTAATGCACTTTCTGCACCTTTATTAGTAACTGTGATATTAATTTCAAACCGAGAACCTGCCTGTATAGCATACTCCCCGGAAGGGTTATAAATAACCGCTAAAGGACTACCAGGCGATAAAGTTTGCTGGATTTGTTGCTGTTGAATACCAAGTTTAGGTGCGAGATGAACTCGATATTTAAGATCATCATCACGAGTGAGAATTGCCTGCACAAAATCTTGGTCAAGTAACTCATCTAGCAACGCTAAGGTAGCTTGTTGATTTAAATCTAGATAATATGCAGCTTCAGATAGAGTTACACCATCTGGCTGATTTTTGAGCATCCACTGCACAAGTTTGCGCTGTTGGGGTGGCAGAGTTAGGACATCTGCCATACTCAAACCAACTTTAGAATTTTTAGTACGGGAATTTGTCACAGTCATAATTTATTAATCATTAATCATTATTTTTTCTTACTATCAATCAACACTCACTACTATTTACAATAAGTATTATTAGATGTAGGAATCACATTTAACCTCACCTGAGTATCATCATTACCACTAATAATTAAAATTTCATTTCTTACAACTTTGATATCAACACTATTAAATTTTTGGGAATTAGAACGTACTTGTTTACCATTAGGTAAAGCGCGTCTACCATCTTTTGTTAATGGCCACAACATCACACGACTATCATCACCGCCACTGACTAAATAGCAACCATCTCTACTAAGTGCAACTGAACGTACAGGTTTACCACCATGTCCATCAGACCATTGATCAAGCACTTCACATTGGGTATTATTTTGATTAACGCATTGCTGCATATTCCATAAAGTAATTTGTCCCCTAGTATCAGCCGTTGCTAAGAGATTTGGTTTGTGTTTGGCACTGGCTAACCCAACAATATAATCATTTTGGCTACCTGGGGAAGTATATGGAACTTTCCACAACTTATCTTGTTCAAAATCCCAAATTGCTAAATTATTATATCTGCCACCAATTGCTAAATTTCGTTTATCTTGTCCCACAAGTGCTAAACCATAAACAGAAAAATTTACCTCCTGCTTTTTTATAGGTTTATTCAAACTATTAAGATTACCCAAGAAGGCACTATAGACATCCCACTTCAAAACTAAGCCGCTACCATGTGCGCTAAATAAAAATCTAGAGTCTTCACTAAATTCTAAATTCAAAACACGATCAGCTTGATCAAAAGAAAACGTTGCTTTGGGTTTTGAAGTACCACCTAAGACATCCCAAATTTGAATTTCTCCATTTTCCAAACCTGCTGCTACTACATCATTTTCCACAGGTTTATAGCGCACAACACGCACAGATTTACCTGTATTTTTCGACATTCTACCATCATGTTGATTAATAAAAGGATTCCTAAAACCAGCAATGTTCCATCGAATAATACTTTGGTCTTGAGAACCACTCACAGCTTTATCCCCCACACCGTTAAATTGTACAAAAGTCACAGGTCGAGTATGTCCAAATAATGGGTTATTAGGATTTAGCCAAGATATTGCCCAGAGTAAATATAGTAGCAAAATAGCTAAAACTAACTGTAACCAAGGATGAAGCACAGGATGAATAGCTAGTTGTAAAAATTGGCTTTCATTAGTAACATTAACGCGTTGATCTGATATAATAGCTTTGGCTATAAATAATAGTTTTTTGGGCAGCCAAAACCAATGTCTAGGCTTACTTACTAAGAGTTGTAATTGCTTAGTTTCTCCAGGAATTATTTCTATATTATCTGGTTGGATATCGAAAAAACATTGCGGTTGTTTTTCCTGACCTGCTCGAATATCAATATGTGCTGTTTGTGTTAAATTGCTGGCATTATGACATTCGAGTTGGTAGGTTGTAGAGTTAGTTTTCCATTGTGGTAACCAAATACGATCAGCCGGAATCTGTCGCTTTTCTGGTGTACAACGAAAATCCACAAATCCCCCAGGCGCAACTTTAATGATGCCTTCAGGACTGCGGGAGGGTGAAGCATTGAGGTGGGTAGCTTCAATAGTAAAAGGATATATTTGACTAGGGACTTCTGCGGGAACTGGTAGTTGACAAGAGAAAGAAGTTTCTGCCTTATCACCAGGGAGAACGGTTAATAATCTTTCCTCATTACCTGATAGCCATTTTGTGTCTATCCCTATCATTCTGAGGGTGACAGTAGTAGGTGATTGACTGGGATTGACAACCCGGACGGGAATTTCAAGTACTGCTTGCGGCTGAGTGGAAAACTCTCTTACAGGTAACTCAACTTGCACAGGAATAGCACTAGTTCCAGCCTCGACAATTAAACGCAGAAGTTGTCTATCTTCTTCCCGCAGTTCTACAGAGAAGATGCGGACTATCAAATTCATTTTGCCGATAAAACCAGGAATCGGTGTATCGGTGATAGTCACGCAAAAAGTTACGCTGTCACCGGGGGGATTTTTGGCACTGACAGCAGGTGTGATATTGTACCAGTTAGCACTTAAACTTGAACTACCACCAGCCGCAATAATTTCTAATTGGAAGGAAGCGAACTGATCACTATCGTTAACAACAGTGACTTCAAAGGATGTCGGCGAACCACCTGGTTTAAATGTAATTACTTGAGTTGAGATATTGGCGTTGACTAGTTTAATTGCCATAGTATAAAGTCAAAAATAATCAGAGGTTTGTAGTAAGCACTTTAGTGCTTGGGGAATAAGGACTAAAGTCCTTACTACGAACTTAAAATTTTATTTCCTATTCCCCCAATTTGTTGAATACACTTTGTAATGGGTCTGGTTTAAATGATGGGGATGGTGTAGTCGGTGTTGATAAAATGGGCTGTTTTTGTAATTGAGTCATTTGTTTTCTAGACCAAGCAAAATGTAAAATATTAATTCCTAACTCTTGGGCAGTGCGAATTGTTTCTCGTGATAAAGTTAGTTTTTCATCTAATCCCCAAGCGGCGGATAAATCGCCAATTACTAAAACAATGCCACCTGCAATTAAGATTTGAATCGGCTTTTGATTAATCACAGGCAAAGCCGCAAATAAAAACGGGTGTATCCGCATGGGGTGATTGCGGTCTAGTTTACGTAAATCTTCTAAGTTAGTATTGAATTTATCGGCGATATCAACAATACTTTCTAATCTGTCTATAGCATCAGTAGGTGATTCAACTAATAACACACCCCCAGCATCTATATAGCTTTTGAGGTGAGTTAATTCTTGTGTATTTAAAGAAAGTGGTTGAACACCTGTGGTAAATAACAAGTCGTAAGCGATCGCATTATTGATATGTTCTAAATGCAACGGTATGCGGTCAATATGCTCAAATCCTTGTATAGTCTGGGTCAGATGTTCCGCAGATTTAAGTAAATAGGAAAGATTTGCCCAACTATCCCTAACTTCCGGTTCAGCAGTTTCCAGATAAGCAACCCTGACAACTGCACTATGACGCGATCGCGCTATGGGACGATAACGATAGTCTAGGCTATTCAACTCAGGGTAGAACACATCTTGGGGATTTTGTAAAGGTATTAATCCTGGCTGTAACACAATCCGACATAATTCCACCTCATAAGCATCAGGTGGTGTAGTTTTTTCTTCTAAACGAAAACTCTCAGTTTCAAACTCAGCGACTTTTTGACGTTGCAAGTCATCAGGATCGACATAACTTACCACTATATAAATCAGCCGTGGTTTATCTTCCGCAATATCAGCAGACACATGAAAGTCTATTGCTTGAGGGACAATAATCGGATTCCCATGAGTATCAATTGCTAGTCCTGGCTGAATTTGCAACCATCGTCCATCGTTGTACTGTGAAGACACGCCTTGGGGTGCAGGAGTTAAACATACACCCAAACCATAAACAATCCCTGGCTGATTGAGGGACTGATAATGTATATTTTGCCTTTGACGGTGGTAATTGTGCGATCGCTGCCATCTTTCGGCATTAATCAATAAACCGTCTTGGACTTGTAACCGTTCTAGGGGTTGAATTTCAGATGGTAGATACATAAGAAGTCAAAAGAAAAGTAAAATGAACTTAACCTGTATACATCTGTATTTACTTAACCAACCTCTCTTCCTCCTTTGCGTTTATGTTTCCCTTCGGGACGCTTCGCGAACGAGAACGCCTTGCGGTGTATACGTGAGTTTTCCATATTCCAAAAACGCCGAAAAAATTATTTACGCCAAAACTCGTGACTCCACATACAACTCATAGGTACAAAAAGCTGGTTTTTCTTGCTCTATAATGTGACGGACTAAATTTTCATCAATTTGGTTGGGACGTTGAGGACGGAGACGGACAATAAAGTGATAAGGGCGACCACCGCCAATCATCGCATCTTGACCTAGGCAAGTGTTACCTAACACAAACCCTTCACCGCAAATTTCCTCAATACAAATATGTTTATCAGCTTCTGTAGCAATATGATCATCTAAAGGTAAATCTGTATAAAGATGTAAATAAAGTCTTAAACCCCGCCTTGTACCACGCCAGCGATATAGTTCTACAGCCGAACGAATTAAAAAGCGTTGTCTGGCTAGCGTCCAGCGTTGATCAAGCGGCCAAGCTACCCAATGGGCGAGAAAAGGTAACAAAGCCTGGGGTGCAGTCATGGGGTCTAGATAAGCCCAAAGCACATCCATTGTCTGCACGGCTGGTTCAAAAGCCTGCTCAAAAATTTTCAGGAAGCGACCAATAAAGTCCACTTCCCGATAAAGCTGAGGTATAAAATTAAGATATAAACTGCGCGGACGTACATATAAATTCAAAGCACCAGTTTCGACAAACTGCCTACCTGTGCCTTGTTCTTGGTAATAAACATGAATACGGCTGTGAAAATCTAACACCATCGGATGATTAGGTGTGACAGCCATTTCTTGCTCAAAAAAGTCTTCAGGAATGTTAAAGCACAGTACAACGCTCATCTGTGCGTGGGGGTCAAAAGCATAAGGCCCTTGTTTATCGGGTTCTTTGTGAATAGAACACCACTCCAAAGGGAAATTGCCTTCAATTTGTACCTTAATATCTAGACTGCGATCGCCTAAATTTTCCAACTGCAACAATATTTCACTGGGTTCTCTCGGATAGACAACTACATCACACCCCGAAAGTTTAGTATTAGTTGCCAAATTAAACGGCACTAAAGAAGTATTTTGAGATGCGGCTGCCGTCGATGGTTGCAGCGCATCCGGTTGCTGCATGGGGGTTAATTGTAAACTTAAAGAAGCCATAATTAATTCGTAATTCGTAATTCGTAATTCGTAATTAGCGCGTAGGGTGTGTTATGGACGTCAGTCCTAACGCACCCTACTGAATTAAATTCACGACGTGACCAGAACGCAACCGCGTATTTTGCCAAGAACAAATCAATCCCAAACTTCCAGGATCAATCACGGGATTTTGGGGAAGCGATCGCACCCAATGATCTCTGACGTAACGTAATTCAAATAACTGTACAACCCCCAAATAGCGCACAGCCGGGAATTTTTGGAATAGAGTCACAATATCAGAAGGATATACAGGACGACCAAAAGGCCAGCCTTTACCATCATGTCCGCCTGTGATGGGGTTTAGGAAGCGGTAGAGAGCAACTCGCAATTTCCCTAACATTTCTTGTTGGGCGGAGGGATTATTGTATTCTGGCTCTAGGGCGACTTCCGTTTGCACTGCTACACCGACATATTCCGGTGCTTGTAGTTTAACTTGCACCCCCAGTAACCGCCGTTCATCTAAGTAAGCCAAAATCTGACTGCGGAGTTGGGGACTCAGGCTCAATAATTCGGGGTCGATACCTTCAGCGCGAGCAATAGCATCAGTATTCGCCGATGGTACAACTAATAAGCGAACCGTCCCGGCTTCTTTGGTGGAGTTAGGTGGTAAACAACGTACACGCGCTACAGCACCAGAGCCAGCTTGCAGAGTTAGCACTTCAAAATCTTCAGGAGTGACAGCGCGATCGCGTGTCCGCAACATCGCCGGGACTCGAATCACCGCATCTTCCAAAGATTCCGCATCCGCACCATTACGAGCCGGTGCATGATTAATCAATCGAGCAATATAAGGTACAGCCGTTTTCGCGACAGTAATTGTCCCCCGTTGCACATTCCCTTTCCGTCCCCCACCCGTGCGATAAGCCACCATCCGAATCACTGAACCACGCGTAGGTACAGCCCCATATTGACGCTCTAACTCCTCAGCATTGGGAATAAGTGCTGAGTTTTGAGTTCTAAGTCCTGAATTAGATTCCCCACTCGGTACTCGGTACTCATTACTCAGCACTGAGTTGTCCCCAGTCCCTAATACCTTCCTCCACTCAGTCTGCTGCTGAATTTGGGCTGGTTCACGAATTAAAGGGCCAAACTGGACTAAACCTGTGCGGGAATCAATAGTGTAGTGTCGATCTAAAGCCCCAGAATTAGCAAAATCACTGACTTCATACCATGTCTGCGAAGATAAACTTCCTGGCGGTAATACTTCTATATGTTCATCTTCCCGACGATTTAACAAAGGAAACTGCTGTAATTGAAAAGTCTGCCCCGGTGTGCCGTCACTTTCGCCTAAAATTTCATCGTAAATCAACTCACTTTGACTAGCTCCCACCGTACCACCAATGGAGCGCACCGACAAACCCACAATCCGGGGAGAGCAACTAAATCCTGGTTGATTGGGTTGGGGACTCGTGTAAACGCAACGTAGCCAACGCCCTTGGAAAGCCGTAAAAGTAGTCACAGGCCAAGATTGGGGTAAATGCAATACCACATCTGCACCCTGGAGGGGATTAGCACCTTGAGCCGCCAACTCACTAAAACTGAAGCCTTTGGTACTATCGTCAGACTCTTGGAGTAAAACAGACACCCATTCCACACCATTCCAAGCTTCCCAGCGTCGCGGAGGTGCATCGGGGTTAATCCCGGTACTAGTGGCGGCTTCTCCCTTAAATTGCAGTGCTAAGACATTCCCCTCACACTGACATTCACCATCAATAACTATGTAAAAACTATTGCCTGGCTGGGGTTGTTCATCAAAAAAAGTTAATTCCCTACCGTACCACTGATCATCAGGGCTGAGAGACCAGATATTAGTAAAGCGATCGCGTAAAATTGCAGGTGTAGTTTCTACAGTTTGGGCAGAGAGAAAATGGCGAATTTGGGGTTTATCAATAATTAAAGGTCTATCTGTAGTAAAAGCGATCGCTTCTTCCGTTTCCGTGCGTATCGTCGCCACCTCCACACCAGCCGGAATTGTATAGCTATCCGGTAAAGCCGCACTTAAATAAAAAGTAATATCAGCTAAAGCTGGCGCAGGTGCTTGCAAGCGCACCCCCAGCAATTCTAAAAAAGTAATGTAATTGCGCTTCGGTACTTGATTGAATCGCAGTAGCATTTGGTCAGTCAACCAAGCAAATAGCTCAATCAGCGTAATTCCCGGATCGCTAGGATTGTAGTTCGTCCATTCAGGACAATAGCGAGGAATCCGCAGCACACATTCATCGACCAAATCTTTAAACGTGCGATCGTCTAGATTTGACTTTGGTAACTTCGGTAAAAAATCAAATTCCACAATAATATAACCTGATTAAAAAACGTGTTGATTATCTTGGCAAAGGGACTGGGGACTGGGCAGAGAGATAATAAAAGAAATATAATTTTACAAATTTTGTATCTAATGACCATTGACTATTGACTTTCCACCCCATTCACATAAAAAGGAAAAACCAAACTGCGAGAATCATGAGTCTCTTTTGGATGATACTGAATATGAATATCTACCCGACCGCGTAACGGATCAGCTTCAGTAAAAACTCCATCTAAAACAATTCGAGGCTCCCACATTTCCAAAGCTTCTTGGACGTGTAGGCGCAAGAGTAATAAAGTTTGAGTATTCATCGGTGCAAAAGTTAACTCAGACAACCGCGAACCAAAATTAGGCCGATACACACGTTCACCCAAATCAGTACGCAGAATGAGCATAATCGACTCTTCAATGTTGCGTTCCTTGGTGCTGAGTTGCAAACCTCCCTGGACGTTCACCCTGAGTGGAAAAGACCAGCCCGTGCCTAAATGACTACGATGCTGATTTTGATTGAATTCTGGCATGGTAAGTCAATGCTGACAAGCGTGTTTACGGTAATTTACGCTCATCTACAAAATCAACACTATTCGCCAAAAGTCTAGTTCAGTCATATAAATCAAAAATATCCCCTGTACGATGTATATTAAAGTATGAGCAACAAATAATAGAGACATAGCAGTGCTACGCAGAATTAATAAATATACAATTGCAGACATCCTACTTAATACTCTCTTTGTCATCCAACTTTATTTTCTTGTTGATCATTTCACCTAACCATCCTCCCGCCGTCAAGCTCAAAGCTATGATGACAGGAGAATACCAAGCAAAACAAAATTCATCTCTTAGGGGTGAATTTTGCTTTTTGTGGTTACGAATTTAATTTAGGAGAGTGTCAACCCTTTCGTTAAATTACTAGATATAATTGCCACTGAGTATGAGAGCTACTTCTTTACCAAAGTAGGTCATATTACCGGAAAAAGTGCGTAGTTTACCGCCGTAGGCATCGCATTAATTCCTAAATCAAACGCCTGCTGTATTTCTTGGAGAGGTAATTTGCTGTCTAGGGATGACTTTAAACAGCAAGAATCAACAAATCAAGCTGTCATTAAGGGCTTTTAGCTAAAATCGCAACCCTATACCACCTTGCACAGAGACAGCTGCACCACCGCCATTACGGTAGGCATCAAAAGCGATAATGGCGTTACCAAACAGCACAGTATTACTATTAGGAACAGCATAATCAACACCTGGTTGTAAGGCAAAACTAATTTTGTCCCCCACCGGAGAAGCACTATCACCACCGGTTAACACCAAGCCAGCACCTAAATAAGCATCTGTTTGCCAATTCAGAGGCACATCATAGGAAACGGTAGGTACAACTGCCGTATTCTGACCAACTAAAGCTTGAGCGCGAAAAGAAATTGGTGCTTCTAAAAGCTTATAGCGAAAAGCCAACACCCCACCAACTTGTACACTATCGGTTATGCCAACAGTCGGCCCTATACCTACGTAACTACCATATGCCACTTGAGCCTGTGCTGGCTGAGTATTGATAGCCAAACTCAATATTGAAATTGCGCCTAAAGCCGTAACTAAATGAGGTATATATTTCATCACCCAACTCCTCACACTGTCTTAGATTTACCAAGTTTAATTTAATACTTATGCTAAAGGCAAAAATGATTTTTTAGTGAGGACAAATCAATTCAAAATTCAAAATTATACTCCTTCGGAGTAGGCTTACGCCTGCGTAGCAAAGCAAGCGACTCGTTAGCGTCACGCAGTGAAGAATTCCTAGGAATTGGGAATCATCAGTTATCAGTCACTTGATAACTGATTTAACTCCCTTGTCTCCCCTACACCCTAACTTACGGACACACGGGATGAATACCGCCTTGAGTACAAATATAGGCAATTTGTCTATCCTCTAAGTTTTTGGCTTGAGAAAAGTCTACGCCTTTAACTACCGCAGATACTGCGCCGATGTCTGGGGTTTGTACAAATTGATCTGCTGGGTCTTGTCTATTGGGGGTAAGAATCGCCCCCTTGAAATTAGCCCCGGCTACATTTGCTCCTCGTAAATCAACCAGACTCAAGTCGGCATTTTGCAAGTTAGCATTTTCTAACTGGGCAGAGCGTAAAATCGCACCCGTCATACGAGTCGCACTCAGGTTAGCATTACTGAGATTAGCCCGTTCCAAATCTGCGCCGGAGAGGTCTGAAGCTTGCCAATCAGTTTTACTTAAGTTAGCAAATGACAACTGAGTACCGATCGCAATCACGCGACCAAGACGCGCACCATATAAGTTCGCATCTTTAAATTTAGCATCTCCTAGGTCTGCACCAGTTAGGCTGGCGTTTTCTAGAACTGCACCGCGTAAATCAGCCCCGACTAACTGCCCACTGCTGAGGTTAGCACCAACTAGACGTGCATTAGCTAAATTAGCTCGGTTGAGGGTAGCACGACTTAAATCGCTACCAGTCATGATGACACGACTGAGGTTAGCATCAGTGAAATTGGCTTGTTTCATCTGAGCCTGGGTTAAATCAGACACTATATCGTCGTAAGTGTCAAAGCGTCCATCTTCACCTGCACTGCGGAAACGACTACCTTTAAAGTTAGCTTGGTTGAGATTGGCTGATTTCAACTTGATTCCTGATAAATCGGTGTTTTCGAGTACCAAGTTAAAAAAGGAACTACCAGGAGTGCCACTTTGACCTAATTGGACGCGGCTGAGATCCAGATTTTGGGTTTGACCGCTATAAACACTGAGAATTTTGTTGATGGTTTGCTGGTTGATTTGTAACCGCTTTTGTCTTACTTCCCGTTCTGGGGATGTGCTGCTAATAGACTGTAACTCGCCAGCCAAAAACTGATTTTTGTTGTGTAATTCGGTAATTGCGGGAATACCAACACTGATGAGTGCTTGCTGAATGGTATCTATCAGGATGGGGTTGGTTTCATTCACCATCATATCCGCCAAAAACTGGATAGACTGCTGATCATTGAGACTACCCATAGCGAGAATTAAGCTTTGGCGTTCTTGCAGGCTAGCTGTAGAGTCAGGACTTAATTGTTTAACCAGTGCCAAAAACTGCTGACTGTTGATTTTCTGAGATTCCTGATTGCTTTGCTGAGTCTGGAGATAAACTTGTGTGCCAATTAAAGTAGCCAGCACCGCCGTCATACTTGTGAGTGCTACCCCAAACAAAGTCAGGCTGGGATTTTGCTGCATCCGCCGCCACAATGATATTAAATTACTGTCATCTGGAGTAATGGCTATTGCGGCTGTTGCTAGTGCCTCATTTTCCTTTGGTGTAGCAGTCTGGCTACTGCTAACGGGTAAATTCCGGGCATTATTTACGACATCTGCCGAGGGTACAGAACGATGGGCATCGACGACGTAAGTACCAGCTAGCCAATCATGTAATGCTTTGCGTCCCCGGCGTGCTGGTAGAGCTAAACCTTCGCCTAGTACCATCAATACTGCTAAAGATGTGAATAATCCTAAATTGGGGAAGGCGAAACTATAACGCCAGAGAATGTAGGCAATGGACATAGGCACAGTCAAGCGGCCAATACCTTCACGGACAAATACAGCTGCTAAACCTGGTGGTGTACCTTCTTCGTTGACAACCCGCACACCAAACCAACGCTTAGGTAGGGTACTTCCGGTTTTTGCCAGTAAATATAATTGCCACCAAGATAGGACTGTAGGCGCGAATAAAGCTATTGTCCAAAGAAAATTAGTCGGCCAAGCCACATTGCGAATGCCATAGCTTGCAGGTAACGCCAAAGGACGTGCGATCGCTCTTTCTGTTACTACTAGTACAGGGTTAAGAGGGACTCGATTGATATCGCTGCGAGAATTGGCATACACGCCCAAGCCGAAGGGAACTAGCCCACTGGCAACTAAAAGAGCAATTTCTGCCGTCCAAGCTGCAAACCGCCTTGTGACTAGCGAATTAGTTTTTTCTGTATTTTTTGTGCGGTTAGATTGATTAGTATTATTTTTTTTTACAATTGGGGTTGCCATTAGATAATTCCCTTTAATTTATTTTTGTGCCGCTTGGGAGTGCTGAGTGCTGAGTAGCGGTAGCGCGGCGTTTAGCCAGTGCTGAGTAGTGAGTAGTGAGTAGTGAGTAGGTAGGCATTGTATTTTTCTCCCCCTGCTTCCCCTGCTTCCCCTGCTTTCTTTTCCCCCAGTCCCCAGTCCCCAGTATCGAGTCCCCCACAACGGCTATTTATTTTGTGCGTTACCAGATACAAAAAATTTGTATCCAACATACACTAAACCAGCTAACAGTGCCAGACTTAGAGCAGATACGACTAGTTTCAGCACCATTTGCACAATTGACAAGCCTAATAAGGCTGCCACACCTACAAATACGAGCTTGCTTGTCCCTGATAAGTTTTGAAACCAGAGTTTTCCTCTTTCTAACTGCTGTTTCCAATTGAGCCAACTAAACTGGGAAGTCTGTTGTGGTGCTGACTTTGGAGATGCAGAATTAAGATCAGCCTCCAATTGTTGGAGGCGACGTTGTAAGTCTTCTTCTGATTGAGGATTCATGATTTTTTTACCTCAGCTAATACACTTTATGGAACAATTAACCCACCAAATTCTATTCATGAGAATTCACGCAAGTAAAATTCAAAATCAGGTTAAATTTACTACTTTGCATTATAAATTGCGGCGTAGGATTGTCGTACCCACCCACCATAGGTGTTGGCGCAGCCTACCGTAGGTCATCGCCATTTTCCCAAATTTGTAATTTTTCGTCCCTGCATCAGTCCCCATTATTATCTAGTGGTTTTGTTTGTGATTTTAGCTAATGTCTTAGTGTCAAGTACCTTTTTCTGTCGGTAAAATTAACTATTGGCTCTTGTTGTTGGGTTTAGCTGTCACCATTCCTAACTCAAGTTCTATAAATTAAGAATTTTATTAATTCTGTAGATATATACTTAAATTATTCTCGGTTTCCTAATAATTTATTCACTTCATGTAATTTTCATACTTTAGTTATATATAGTTAAATAAATTTATAAAATTTTATACATAACTACTCAGGAACAACGCCTATTAATCAGCGTCTCTGAAATTAGAAGGTTTATAACAAAAATTATGTTGAGATACTGATAAATTATGAATACTATTAATGTATTGAAAGTTATTTCTACTACACTTGTTACCAGTGTAGTGCTTACGGAAGCGATCGCCTTATTTGGGGCGCAGCCTATCTTGGCTCAAACACCCATGATTCACATGAGTCGTAACTTAAGTTCAGATCCATTAGTTGTTAATGGTACATCCGACAAAACTGTTCCTAGCAACTGTGGCAATATCACTGCTACACCCAATCAAGTCATCAGAGTGACAGAGGCTTTACCCTATCTGCGAGTTACAGCTAAAAGCCCAGTAGGAAAAACCACGTTGTTGATTTATGGGCCTGGAGGGCGTTTTTGCGTTATGGCAGATAGTTTATCTGATAGCTACCCTGAATTATCAGGTTATTGGATACCAGGCGATTACTCAGTCAATGTAGGTAATTTATCTCACAAAGAGTATAGCTACACCATTGAAATTTCGCAACAAAAGAAACCAAAAAAGTAGGGATTGGGGACAAATCAAGTCAAAAGTCAAAAGTCATAGACGCGAAAGCGGCTTCCCGAAGGGTAAGTCAAAATTAATTAACTCCTGAGGATTGGGGACTGGGGGAAAAGAAAGCAGGGGAAGCAGGGGGAGAAAAATACAATGCCTACCTACTCAGCACTCAGCACTCAGCACCGGCTAAACGCCGCGCTACCGCTAACAGCACTCATGCTAACCTTTCAGGAACTCGATGATGATCTCTCAGTGGTGCTTTCATCCATTGGAAAGCTACAAGATTTAATAACAAACCAATCAAAAACAATAGCAGCATTAATGTGATTTGATACCAGATCACTTGGGGTAACAGTACGTCTACTACCAAATGAATTAAATTGAGGACGCTGTAGAATACAGTCAATCCAAAGTGAATTACTCTATAGCGTCGATTATCAGTAAAAACAGTAGCAATTATTGCCAAAATAGGTAGGGCGAAAAAGCCTAACATCAACCACATAATTCCTGATATTTGATTGATTGATGTCGCTGTATGAGATTCAATTACATTCAATCCGTGAAAAAGCGGCATTAAACCCAATTGGGTATGAAACAGTGTTCCTAGGAGGAATACTATCCACAGAGCCATGATTTTTTCCTGATAATTATTGGACATATGCTGGCCATTTTTTATAACTTATAACCAATGCGACGGAGTAAGTTATGCCGGGCGTTCACATCCTCAGTTGTCTCTATGCCTTTGGGTGAAAAACCATCAATCACCCCAAGAATACCTCTCCCTTGCTCGGTTTCAGCTACGATTACCTGTACGGGATTAGCTGTGGCGCAGTAAATTTTACAGACTTCTGGACATTGCTTAATAGCATTGAGGAAATTAATAGGATAGGCTTGTTTGAGTAAAATAATAAAGCTGTGACCTGCACCTACAGCTTGAGCATTTTTTGTGGCGATTTTTTCTAAGGATAGATCATTACCAGCAATTCTAATTAAGCAATCTCCTGATGCTTCACAAAAGGCAATACTAAATTTAACTTGAGAGGATATCCCCACCATAATTTCATATAGGTCTTCTACGGTTTTGATAAAGTGGGTTTGCCCTAAGATTAGGTTACACTCTTCAGGCATTTCCAGATTAACTGCTTTAAGTTCCATGTTGCTTTGAATTGGGTGGTGTAGTATTTCACTTAATATCAAATATCAACTTTGTTGGTGTTGTTGAATAAAATTAGGAAAAGTTCACGCAGAGGCGCAGAGGCGCAGAGGCGCGGAGGTAGGGAGGTACAGAGGCTATCATAAAACAACTTCTCTGCGTGCCTCTGCGTTTATCTCCGCGCCACTCTGCGTTTAAATTTTCTTACTTAGTTGAGACTGCAAATCTTTCCAGGTGACACCTGCTAGGTTAGGGAGAACTATATGGGCTGTTCCTACCCTTTCTTGGGGTCCAATACCTATAGCCCACATACCACCAGCCAAGGCGGCTTCAATACCTGCTGCTGCATCTTCTACGACTACACATTGCTGTGGGTTTAAGCCTAACTGATGGGCGGCGTAGACAAATAAATCGGGGGCGGGTTTGGGTTTTTGGACGCTGTAACCGTCAGCGATCGCATTTACTTGATCAGTAATACCCAATTTTTCGATCACTGATTGGGCATTTTTACTAGCTGAACCGATCGCAATTTTAATCCCAGCTTGTCGCAGTTCATCCAAAAGCGCGATCGCACCTGGTAATAAATCTTTGGGTGTAATATTTTTGATCAGTTCCACATAGTAGCGGTTTTTCCGTGCCATCATCTCTTGAATTTGGTCTTCTGAATAAGTCCTATCACCAATAATCAGCATCAGGGAAGCGAGGCGAGATATACCGCGTAAAGCTTCATTAGCCTCCCGATTAAAGGGAAGACCTTCTTCATTTGCCAGTTTTTGCCATGCTAAGTAATGATATTCAGCAGTATCTGTCAGTACCCCATCTAGGTCAAAGATAAATCCGCGAATATCGGGGGATTGGTTGTCCCCTCTAGTCCCCTCTTTTTCCCCAGTCAAATCAAACTTATACCACTCACCCCGCCAGTGTAGCTGAAACTTTAAGCGTGACCAACCAGGGGGTAGGTGAGGGTTAGATACAGGGCCATGTTCTGTAAATTGAATACCTCCAAAGCCAAAAACTACCGCTTGCCAAACACCCCCTGCACTAGCACCGTGAATACCATCTTTGGTGTTACCGCGACTATCTTCTAAGTCCACCATCGCCGCTTGCATAAACCGTTTGTAAGCTATGGTTGATTTGCCTAAGTCTGAAGCTAGAATGCCATGAATGGCGGGGGCTAAGGATGAACCATAGGTAATGTCAGTGCGGGGTGCGTAATAATCCCAATTAGTTGCTAATACTTTTTGGTCGTAGGGAAACTCTGCCGATGTCCGCATTAAGTACAACAGCATTAAGACATCTGGTTGTTTGAGAACTTGGGTGTGGTTAGTTCCTTCCATGCCCAAAATAGCTTGTATTGATTGGTGGCGTGGTTCGTAGTCGGCTAAATTAATATCCTTTAATTGGAAAAATCCCTCAAATTGTTCAATGAGTCCGGTTGAGGGATCGTAAAGAATCCAGATTTTATTGATGATATCTTGCCAGTAGGTTTCGATTTCTGGGGTAAGTTGCAGTTTTTGAGCTAGTTCGGCGGCGCGTTCTGGGAAATTTTGCTGCAACCATGCACAAACTTTCAAGGCTTGTTCTAAATGCCATTGCACCATCCGGTTAGTGAAGGTGTTGTTGTGGACAAATTCGTGATACTCATCTGCACCAATCACGTCTCGAATTTCATACCTGTCATACTGGGGATTAAATTCAACTCGACTACCCCAAAAGATGGCTGTATCTAGGATGATCTCTGCGCCATAATCGCGCATCCAGTCATCATCATCGGTGGCTTGCCAGTAGTGACAGACGGCGTAGGCGATATCTGCGCTATTATGAATTTCGCGATCGCGGCACCAAATTCGCACGTCTTCACCATAATAATCGTCTGGTAGTGACCAACGAGGGGTAACTTCATCGCCTGTATCAGCACTTTCCCACGGATACATTGCACCTTTGAAGCCGTAATGAGTCGCTTTACGCCTTGCCCCTGCTATGGTGTGATAGCGGTAACTGAGTAAGTTTCGGGCGACATCTGGCTGGTTATAAGTGAAAAAGGGCAGAATAAAAATTTCTGTATCCCAAAAGATATGACCGCGATAACCAAACCCTGACAAGGTTTTGGCAGCAATACTGACTTGATCATCATGGCGGGGGGCGGCAATTAATAGCTGAAAAAGATTGTAGCGGACAGCAAAAGCGGCTGTAGCATCGCCTTCTATGACTATGTCGCTGGTTTGCCACACTTGATCCCAAGCTTTTTGATTGTCTGTAAATAATGTTGTGTAATCAGCTATGTCTACCAGTTTTTCGTGGGCGGCGATCACTGGTGTTTTCGTCTCCCGTGAGGTAAAAACTGTGACTATATTTTCTACCGTCACAGTTTGTTGGGCTGTTACTAAAAAGGTGGTGCTGATGCTGGGATAACCAGGTACAGTGTTGATTTGTACAGAAGCTTCTGTCCCTGAGATGGTCATTTTTGCTGCCATCCCAATTTCAATGCGGGTGCTGCGGGTGCGACTTTGTAACCAAATACCCTGATCGGTTTTACCTTGGTCTATTCTTTCCCAGTGATTGAAACCTTGGTTTTCTGCATAGCCATTGATGCTAGCCTGAAATTCGATTAAGGCATCGCCATCATAGGATGTTAAGTGGCAGCGTTGCCCTAAAATATGTTCATCTGCAAGAGAGGTGAAGCGTTCAAAGTGGATATCAATAATCTTATTTTTCGGACTACGCCAACGCACCCAACGACTCAGCAGACCATGACGCAAATCTAGTTGTCGTTTGTATTGTAATACTTCCCCTTGATCGAGACGGAAGCGATCGCCATTAATTGTTACTACCAACGGTAGCCAATCAGGACAGTTAGCCAATTCTGTATAAACAACCGGCACATCATCATAAACACCATGAATAAATGTTGCCGGTAACCCACGAGTATAGCCTTCTTCAAAGCAACCCCTTGTGCCTAAATATCCATTACCAATGGTAAAGATAGTTTCCCTAACATTTATTTGCTCAGGGTTAAACTGGGTTTCAATTAATCTCCAGTCTTCATAGATAAAATCACCAATGGTATCTTGTTTATTCATAGCCCATATTCTGCAAATAGTAGGAGTTGGGATTTAAGCTAGTTTTGGCTTAATTTATTTTTGAATTTTGACCCTTCACTTCGTTCGAGGGCAAGATGCAAGAATTTTGAATTGGAGCTAACGACCCATGTGTTTATCTAAAATCTTTTCGGCTCTAGGTTTATAAATTAGATGAAATAAAGTTTCCATGTAACGAACTCTAGCTTCACTATTTTCAGGGGCGACAAAGTTCCAAAAACTAAATATTTTAGCCACTGATAATAATTTCTTGTTGTGTAAGTGCCAATTGTATTTGTGATGAATGCGCTGACTTACCCATTCAGAAATTTCTTGCCAGGATTCGGGATGGCAATCGCATTTTTCTAGAAAGGTGATAATCTTATTCGCTGTCCCTTCTGAATCTGTGGGATTAATATGAAAGCCATTACCGTAATCTTCAATAATTTCTAAAGAACCGCCAAACTTAGTTGCAAAAGTTGGTAAGCCGGAAATCATCGCTTCCAAAATACTGCGTCCAAAGGCTTCAAATCTGGCAAAATGCACGTAAATCCCCTGTAAATCAGCCGCTACTCTGTAGACTTCCCCCACTTCAAAGTTAGGTAGTCGCATTCCCACCCAACGAATTTTGTTGTGGAGTTCATACTGATTAATCAAGTCATGCAGTTTTTGGATTTCTGCCGCTTCTGCTGGGTTAGCTGCTTCGGAAGTATGCAGTTTACTAGTTAAAATAATCAGGTTGCAATGCTCTTGTAATCGTGAATTTTGACCGAAACATTCCACTAAACCAGTCAGATTTTTAACGGAAGTAATAGGAGCTACTGCCAAAATGGGACGCTTTTGATTATTATCTAATCTACCAAGAATTTGGGGATGTTCTTCATGTAAGAGTAAGCTATAAATTTTCTTGGTTAAATTGGGATCTCGCTTGGCTTTTTGGCTGTGATGAAAGAAGACTTGTTCATTCACCCCAGGTGGAATCATATTAAATTTAGGACTAAACAAATCTATGCCATTTACTACATGATACAAGTGGGGCATAGTAAAACATTTATATGATTCATACTGTCCTATACTGTCTGGTGTCCCGACAATTTCTTGGTAGGATGATGTGATAATAAAATCTGCCGCATTCATGGCAATTAAATCGGCAGTAAATTGTGCCGAAAAATGATATTGTTCTTCAAAATCTGGCCAATAAAGATTACTGAATAAGTGTTTCGGTTTTTCTAAAGAGTGGGCAATATTGCAATGAGTAACTTTTAAATGCCGGGCAATTAGAAAAGCAACCAAGTTACCATCTGTATAGTTACCAATAATTAAACTAGGTTTACCTTTAAATTGCGTGAGTAATTCTTTTTTTGCATCGTCAGCAAAGGTTTCTAAATAAGGCCAAATATCAGATTTAGATATCCAGTTGTTCGTAATATCTGGATTAAATTCCCTAAAGGGAACGCGTAATATCCAGGCGTTTTCTGTATCATGCACCTTTTCTAGCCGCAAGTTACAGAATGTTCCTTCACAGTTAGGAATGAGGCGAGTGAGAATAATCACATGGGGTTTAATACCGAAGCTGTCAAGACCAGCGAGTTTAATTTCTTCCCGCAGTTTTTTTTCCAAACTCCGCGCTTGTTCCAAGACATAGATAACTTGTCCCAAGGTTTCATCTCGTCCCATGACATCTTCTTGCGCTACCCAGCCGTGGACGGAAACTAACACCACACGAAAGATAGCGGGGACACGAGAGACAAAGGTTTCCAGAATCGCAGGTTGAGGTGCTTCAATCAGCCTTTCTAAAAGTGTGAAGGTTTCGAGAGTACGGGAAGCCGTGTTTCCCCAACCCGGTTCAAAACCTAGTTTTTGCAAGTCGAAGTGAAAGTTGGTGTAGGGTTCTTCACCTTGTCGCTGACTAAGAAATTGAATGGCTTGGCGAATTTGTTTAGCTAGTTGAATACCAGAGGAAATGCGATCGTTGAGTAATAAACGAATATTATCGTATTTTAACGCCTGTAAGGCTGAATATATAAGTTCAAACCAATACTGGGTATCAGTTTCTAATTGACTGCATAGATAATGGTTGAGGAAAGCTAGACCTTGACCAATGTTTCTAGGGTCACTGATTCTGGGAGAATTTTCATAAAATGCCTTGAGGTCGATTTCTAAAATATGAGGGTCGTAGGCATTGACTAGGCGATCGCTCACATCTAATAATATTTGAGATGACATCACCTCAAACTTGCTAAAATCTGATTTCAGTCGCCAAACTTCTTGATTAGCAATTCTGGGACGCACCACAAACCAAATAGCTTCCTCCTCTAGAATGATTTCATGGGTGCAGTGAATTAATTTGGCAACAGAAGAAGAATAATAAAAGTATGTGGGTTTTTGGAATTGATGACAGTATTTAGCAAAACTTTGCAGAATCTCGTTTCTGAGGAAGTAACGTTTACCTTCAGCCTCTAGTGCAAATATCAACTGACGCAGAGTAGCTTTTTCTTCACTATCTGCCAGAATACATTGGTGTAGTTCATACATGGTGATTTTTTATCACTCTATGAGGTTAGCACTAAGGATTAAAGTCCTGACTACTAACTTGTTGAGAGGTTCATTTCACTTTTATGTCTTCATGATATACAAGCTTTAATACCCGTTACTTCTAGCTGTGGGATGAGAGTTGTGGGTGTTAAATGCTGAGTTGTGTAAAGCCATGCGGGCATAGCTGCGCTTAGAGCAGTAGCGGGGCGTGAGCAGCGTGCTAATTTTGAATTGCCAGGTAAAAAATGCCAAATTGGCTTAATTTTTTGTCAAAAAACTAGTATTCTGTATTTAAGTTAACTGTTTTGTGGCAAATATCCTGGTTTAAAATTTATCCTCTAAATTCAGAGAAGGTAATGAATGTAGCATTTACTAATCAGATGAGGTACATCATCGTCTCTTCCTTGCTTGCGGAGAGTGAGTTGGGGGTGGGTTTTTTGTACCTAACTGAACCGAGAAATGCTGTAAGCAAAATATCACAATTAATTAATATGAAAATCAGCCTTAAACGTAGAAGAAATAATTTTCAATTAATTTACTGATCATCAAATTTCTCAATGGTCTACATCCTTAAAAAAAAGTTACCTGAGAGATGATTATGAGCTATCAAATTCCTTCTTCACCTAAAAGTTTTCATAGTGCAATTACTCATGAGCAACTGAATCAAGTTATTGCAGCTATTACTGATGGTAGATATTCCTGGGCTTGTGTGTTACTTTTACGTTTCGTTGGTTACAATCCACTTCACTTTATCCCTCAACGAACTTATAGCCGTTTAATGAAAGAAAATAGACAAGTTCCTACCGTAGGTCTATCAATTAACAGTGCTGAGTTGAAAGATTATTCATAAGGGGCGGGGTATCTCTCAAGATGGAAAGTGCTGTTAGTGGTACTAGTACCGCAAGGCGGAAGTCAAAAGTCAAAAGTCAAAACTTTAATATACCAAGGCTTTTGCTGTTTTGAAATGGTCTGCTTATTTACGCCATGCTGTACTAGTTCATCAAATTTCAATTGAGGGATAAGCTTTTTTTGTAGTAAAGACTTTAGTCCTTAGAAAAATCAGGACTAAAGTCCTTACTACGAACAGACCGCCAAATCATTAGCGCAGCGTCCGTCTTTACTACGCAACGCTACCGCGAACTACAAAGGGGTACGGGGAATGCAAAAAAAGTCATTGCCCCGCCATTAATCTTACACTCCTAAGAGTAAGACGTGAGATGAATGGCAGTTTTAGCTAACTATATTTACTAAACGATTCATCCTTCTATAGTTATAAGCTTTGTAAATTCTGAATTTAAAAAGCTTATAACTATTTTTGATGGAGATCATTGAATTTTTGTGAGGTTAAGTTGAATATTAAATACTGATTTTAGGGTAAATTATCAGGTGTTAGCAAGTTATCTTTACTGAGAAATACAAGTATTCGGGAAATATAATTGTCTTATATGATGCTATTTTTATACTTAAAATTCCTATCAATAAAGTTGGATAAGGCTTAAATAGCAAAGGTTTAAGTAGATTTAAATTTACAGAATCAAAAGATACACAAGAGATATTACAGCGATCGCCAGATTTGAAAATGTTAATTTTATGTAAAAAAATTTAACTAGACTAATCAATCTATAAAATAGGATAATTCCTTTAAACTAAGAGTTCATCATAGTCCTAATTTGCAAATAGAATAATCTTTAAGCATCCCACAACATTATCAATACTCGCAGTATTTTCTCATTTGGATCATCAACTTGGCTGAGTGCCTAGAGTGATATTGATATATGTAGAGTGAGTCAGCGAGATAAATCCTGGAAATACCAAGAGATTATTCATCCTGACACACTCTACCAACAGCCAATTTGGAATGATTGATTTTTTGGTGTCCCCTAAAATCATGACAATTGACGAATTAACTATGCAACTCGACCAGCATCTCATTGATTTACCTAATCTATATCATGCTATCAATCGTTACCCTCTGACGATTGACCCTAATAGTTATATAGTCGATGCTATTAGCTTGATGTATCACAAAAGAAGCCAAATCTCAACGCTCACCAGTTTAAACGCAGTTTGCAATGCACGCAACTGGTATTTACAAAAGACTAGCTGTGTTTTAGTTGTAGAGGCAGAAAAAGTCTTAGGCATCTTTACAGAACGAGATATATTTAGGCTGGCTGCGTCAAGTATAGATTTTTCTCAAGTTAAAATGGCTGAAGTCATGACACAGCCAGTCACGACGATGAAACTATCACATTTTCAAGATATTCTTACAGCCTTGTCGGTACTGCAAAACCATCAGATTGGCCATTTGCCCATTGTGGATGATGATGAACGCTTAGTGGGAGTTGTGACTGCCACCAGTTTGCTACATGGGTGTAATCAGTTACCAATGGTGAGCATTGTTGAGGCTGTAAATAAACCACAAATTGAGTTAAATCAGGTAATTCCAACGTTACAGTATCCAACTGACTACTCATTTAAGCTGCGAGAAAATCTCACGGAGTTGGGTATATCCCAGGAGCTTTGGCAACAAGAAATCATTGAGCGTCACAATACTGAAGAAGCATTGCGACAGAGTGAAAAAATCTATCGCCAGTTAGTGGAAAGCCAAACAGATTTAATCCTCCGCGTTGATCATTCAGCGCGGATTAAATTTGCCAATCCCTCTGCGTGCAAACTTTTTGGTAAATCATTACATAAGTTTATTGGCGATTCTGTATTTACTCTGTTTCCTAGTAATGAATTACCTCAAGCTGTAGAAAACTTCAATTTGTTGAAGTCTCCACCTCATGACATAACCATCAAAGAGCAACCAGCATTAACAGTTAAAGGTATTCGTTGGATTGAATGGAAGATAATTGGTATCCCAAATAAATACAAGGAAGTTGTGGAGTTTCAGGCTGTAGGAAGAGATATCACAGCACGCAAGCAAATAGAGATCGCATTGCGAGAAAGTGAAGAGAAATTTCGCTGTTTTGCTGAAAACACTCATGCTTTAATTTGGATTGCCCACTTAGAGTCAGGGGAAAACTTCTACGTTAATCCAGCTTACGAACAGATTTGGGGACGTTCATGTCAAAGTTTGCGTAATCAGCCATTCTCTTGGATAGAATCATTACATCCCGACGATCGCGATCGCGTTCTTGCCAAAATAGAGCGACAAAAGCACGGTGAAGCCACCAACGAAGAATATCGCATTCTGCGACCTGATGGCTCGGTGCGTTGGATTTGGGATCGGGGTTTTGCCATACGTAATGAACAAGGCCAAATATATGCTTATGGCGGCGTTGCGGAAGATATTACCGAACGCAAACAAACAGAAGAATTACTGCGCCAGAGCGAAGAAAGATTGAGTTTAGCTCTCATATCTGCCCATATGGGAATATTTGACTGGAATCTATTGACAAATGATACCCTCTGGTCAGCCAATATGGGGCTATTGTATGGACTGCCCCAGGGTACTATCTGTCCTAGCCCGGAAGCATTTCTGGAGTTAGTTCATCCTGAAGACAGAACATCTTTTAAGGAAGCAGTTAAGTGCTGTATTGAGCAACATCAAGAATTTGACATCACCTATCGAGTAATTTGGCCTGATGGCAGCATCCACTGGCTAAGTAGTAAAGGTCAAACCTACTATAACGAAATGGGTCAACCCATCAGAATGGTTGGTACAACCAGAGATATTAGTGAACGCAAACAAGCTGAAGCAGCCATCAAAGAAAGTGAAGAACGCTATCGTTCTGTAGTCACAGCCATGCAGGAGGGTGTTGTATTACATGAGCGTGATGGCAAAATAGTTGCTTGTAACGCCAGTGCAGAGAAGATTTTAGGACTGTCTAGCGATCGCATTATTGGACGTGTTTGTGATGCTTCTTGGCGAAGCATTTATGAAGATGGTTCTCCCTTTCCTGATGAAGAGCATCCTGCAATGGTGAGTTTACACACCGGACAACCTTGTTCAAATGTGATCATGGGAGTTCACAAACCCAATGGACAAATCACCTGGCTTTCTATTAATTCTCAACCCTTGTTCCGTAACAATGAGTCTACACCGTATGGGGTAGTTGCTTCCTTTTCCGATATTAGCGAACAGCAACAAGCAAAACAAAAAATCCGCGAACAAGCCGCTTTACTGGATATTGCCACCGATGCCATTTTTGTGAGAGATTTAAACAACCGTATCCTATTCTGGAATCAAGGTGCAGAACGTTTGTATGGTTGGTCAGCCTCAGAAATTTTGGGAACTGAACCCACGAGCTTACTATATCCAGAAACTTCTGTTCATCTCCATAAGACAGCTCTGAAAACTGCGATTGCTGCTGGTATGTGGCAGGGAGAGTTGCAAAAAATCACCAAATCAGGCCAGGACATTATTGTCGAAAGTCGTTGGACAGTGATGCGGGATACAACCGGGAAACCTAAATCGATTTTGATTGTAGATACCGATATCACGCAAAAAAAACAACTAGAAGAGCAGTTTTTTCGGACTCAACGTTTAGAAAGCTTAGGCACACTCGCCAGTGGTATTGCCCACGACTTAAACAATATTTTGACACCTATTTTAGCAGCTGCTCAACTCTTACAAAATAGAACTAATCGAGCGTCTGAGCCATCGTCTCATGTGAGTGGAACGCCATCGCAACAACTACTAAAAATTATCGAAAACAATGCCCAACGGGGAGCAGGCTTAGTCAAACAAGTATTATCCTTTGCGCGGGGATGTAAAGGAGAACGTACTATAGTCCAACTCAAACATCTGATTACCGATATTATTCTCATTGGTAAACAGACATTCCCTAAATCAATTGAATTTGCGACAAAATTACCCGAAAACCTGTGTGCTGTCTCTGGAGATGCTACCCAATTACATCAAGTGCTGATGAATTTGGTCGTCAATGCCCGTGATGCCATACCAGAGGGCGGAAAAATCACCATCTCTGCGGAAAATATTTTTATTGATGAAGCTTATGCCAGTATGAATATTAATGCTCAGGTTGGGCATTACATCCTGGTTAAAATCTGCGATACAGGCATTGGGATGCCACCCAAAATTTTAGATAGAATTTTTGAGCCATTTTTCACGACAAAAGAAGCAGGTACAGGTACAGGATTAGGTCTTTCGACTGTACTCGGTATCACCAAAAGCCACGGCGGTTTTGTGACTGTGACTAGCAAGGTAGGCAAAGGTAGCCAATTTAACTTGTTCTTACCCGCAGTGTCAGGCATCCCAGATTTAATCACAGAGAGTGCAGCCACTCCTCAAGGCAATGGAGAGTTGATATTAGTGGTAGATGATGAAGTCCAAATTTGTGAAATCATCAAAATGATTTTAGAAAACCACAACTACAAAATTCTGACTGCTAATAATGGTATTGAAGCGATCGCCCTCTATGCCAAACACAAGCATCAAATTACTGCCGTCTTCATGGATATGATGATGCCAGAAATGGATGGAGTAACTGCCATTCGCACCATGCACAAAATGAAATCCAATGTGCAGATTATCGCTTGCAGTGGACAAAATTCACCGGAAGCTGTAACAGAAGTGTTGGGGACTGGTTTTTATCAAGTTTTACCGAAACCTTTCACTGCTCAAGAATTATTAAATAGTTTGCACAATCTACTCAAAGAGAAGCATTAGGCTGTTTGCATGAATATTTTTGCCCCACCCTAATCCTAGGGTGTTGACTTTGATGAGATTTACCCATTTTTTATTCATACAGTTTTGGTGTCATCATCGGTGAAGCAAATTAAATGAGTAATGAGTAAGTAGAACAGGGTAAATAATTAAAGGTTTGTAGTAAGAACTTTAGTTCTCTCTGCGTTCTCTCCGTTCCCTGCGGGACGCTCCGCGAACAAAAAAGGACTAAAGTCCTCTCTACGAGACGCTACGCGAATACTACGAACTCAATCTTAGTTTTTTTACATTACTTAACATAGTTTGGTGTTTTCAAGTTGTTCTACTTAATGAGTAATGAGTAATGAGTAATGAGTAATGAGTGGATTATTTTTTATTTTTCTTTCAATTTGTTGATTGAAGTTGCTAAGGGTATTTACTCATTACTTATTACTTAAAGCCCCCAATCCATCGAGGGCATTAAGGGGAGTAAATTTCCGTATTATCAAATAACTCAAATGCTAAACCTGTGCTATTCCATCTAATAAACCATCTGAAATAATCACCCCATTACTAGCAGCTATCTTTGCAACCTTTGATTCACTCATGTTAACTATAGGTAAGAGATGGTCATATAACTGCATTGATTGTAAGCAATCATTAATATTCGTCACTGCCATATTATAAGCCTCCATTTTTTGTTCTAAGGTATTGAGTAACTGCCGATTATTAGCAATCTTCTCCTCAGCTTCTTGTTGCAGAGTTTGTTCTAAATAAACCCGTGCTTGGGGATACTGTTGCAGAATCTCTTCTGCTTGGGTTTCAGCCATTGGTAATAATTGAGTTTTGAGGCTTTGGTTAATAGTTTGGCGGAAGGTTTTGCGGATGGTTTGAGAAACCTTTGGCTCAAAATCCAACTTTAATAATTGTCTAATAGCTGGTTCGGCGTCTACCATACTTTCACAGTCATAGCCTTGGGAAGTTTGTAGCAAAGTTTGCCGAAATTGATATATAGAAAAAGTGCCTTCATCATAGAATAAATGACTTTCTCTGACGAAGCGATCGCACTCTACACTGGCTGCATCAATTAAAGATTGAGATACACGTTTTTCTAAAGCTTTTATTTGTTGTTCTATCCCCGCATCATTACCCAGTAAACGATATAATTGGCGATAATATTCTGATTTACGAATTTTCTCCATTAACCTTTGGAAGAAATTAGCAACCACTTGTTGAGATGATTCGACTAAAATGTCTTCTAATTGATTAGCTAGATAATAGAATGCCTCTACTAAAATTGCTAATAATGGTGCGGTAGCATTACGCGGATGACTAAGAGTTGCACGGCGATAAGCATCAGCCACCGAAAAGGTATCTAATAACTCATCTAAACGGTGGATCATCCGAGATTGTAACTGCTTGAAATCAGCTTCAAACACATCACATGAATTATTAATTACCTGGTTAACTTCTTCTGTCATCTGCTGATTAAAATCTCTGCCAATTTGTTGTAATTGCTGGTTGAGACGTTGTAATTCATGTTTTTTCATCGTCTCGATTTCTTGTGGTTGACTATCTAAATCTCGATGCAACGATTGATAGTGTTTTTTCAACTTAATACAAATATCTTCTAAGTCATCAGCTAGATTTTGAAAAAGCTGTGGACGCTTTTCTTCAGTCAAATAACGAGTAATAGCTGTGCGGAATTCCTCAATACCACTGTCTTGAATTAGCTGATTAATTAAGGGTATCCCCTGTTCAGCTAAAATGCGTACATAGTTGGTGTTGGGTGATTCAAAACCATTGAGAGAAATCCGAAAACTAGTAGAAGCAAGTTTTCCAGAACTGACACAATAGTTATTAAAGGCGTAAACAAACTGTGGTGTTTCTTCTACCGCATTTACACCTCTAACACTATCTGCAAAAATAGAGTCTAAACCAAATCTATCTTGTTGAGTTGTTTGTTTAATTTGACTGCCGTAAAATCCGAGTAACCCACTGGTTTTATAAACTCGGCTGGTATCACGGAACTGTCCGTTAATTAAATTATCGAGTCTTTGCCTTAATTGGGTATTGTACCAAGTTTCATCTATGCGGTTGAAGATATAAAATACGCGATCGCGTATTCCACCATTTTGCCGCATTTTCTCTAAAAGTTCCGTCTCCTCCTTAGTCATATCTCCAGCCGATGCAGGTTTTAGCACACACACCACCGCCGATGTTTCAGAATCCTGAATTTTGGTGTAAGTTAACTGTGCATCCTTCTCTACTGGCGCATCAATTCCAGGTGTATCAATAATTACGTTACCATCTTGCAATAGGGGATGGTTGCAATAATATTCAATTTGCTTTAAAACCGCGCTATTACTACCACGCCGCGCATATCCAGCCGCTTCTTTTAGGTTAGAAAAGTTAAATTGCTCCATTGAATAGGTTGCATTATTGATGGTATGAATATGTTGACGGTTAGCTTCATATCCTTGTAATAATAATATTAAGGCTTTAGCTTGTTTCGCGCGTTCTGACTTACTCTCTCCACCCTCTTGCTGAATAATCGCTTCGCATCCTTGATACAATAAGCTAACTAGTTCAGATTGATTGAGATTAGCGGCGGTTTTAAAGCCTAATTGCTGACATAAAGACGTTGCTTGTTCTCTAATTTCTGCTTCACTGAGGAAGGTTAAAACTACCCGTTCTTGGTCTAATTCTGCATATTCAATTTTACATTCTGTACCTGTGGCGTGTCCTTCTGCACTGTAAAGTAGCTCTCGTTCTAACAGTGCATTAATTAACATCGATTTACCTGCACTAAATGCACCAGCAAACACAATTTCAAATCTGGGAGAAATTGCTTTACCTAAAGAAGTTTGGACAGGGGTAATATCTTGCGATCGCAGAGATTTTTCTTGCTGTAAAAGTTGCAATATAGAATCCACTTGATCTTTTAAATTATGACCCTGAAAAGGCAGGTATGACATACAATAACCTATGACAATTTCCGTATATTTTATTAAAGTATTTATACTATTGCTTCAGTATTCTTACTACGATATACAATTGCCACTTGAGAAAGAGGATAAATAAATTTTTAAGTATTACGATGATTGCAGATAATCATGATTTTTTAATGTGAGTTCAATAAACCTCTCCCCCACCTAGTACCGCTACGCGGAAGTCAAAAATCAAAAGTCTTGTATATTAAGGCTTTAAACGATTGAGAATGGTCTGTTTATTTATGCCGTGCTGTACTAGGGGAAACGCATCTTATTTCCTAATAAAAACTAAAGAAGGTTCAAAGATGACATAGATAATTGTAAAAAATGGGAAAATGATAAGCAAAACAAATTCCCGAATATTCAAAAGTTTGAATTAACTTATCTTCAGTTGAATCGCTATATTTTAATAGTAAAAAACTCATTTATTGGGTAAATAAAATTATTTCTAGCATGGGGAGTGACTCCCATGCTTAGGTTAACGGAGTGTCAAGAGACGCGATCGCGGCGAAACCTCCAGAATAACCCTAGACCAGCAGAACCGATAAACCATCCTAGGGTAATTGTGGCTTCGGGAACTGGTTTAATAGATGTGTAGTTTGTGATGGAAAAAAATGTTTCTGGTTCAAGGTCAAAACTCCACTGGAAAGCGTAACTATTCTCGCCAGTTAATGTCGTAGGAAAATTTGTCAGAGTAGTAGGAAGATTGTCTGTTAAGGCATTTAAAATATCAGGGAAAGCAGCTACTTGATAGTAGCTTGCCGAAGGTTTAATCACTTCCGTAGCTAAGGTAAAGTTATCAAACTGTGTAGCCATCCCATAACCGATTTTTGTTGTATCCTGCTGACCGTTATCAGTTAAATCAAAATCAGTATATTTAAACAAATGGAAGTCTAACGGATTAGAGCTAGTATTTTTAATCTCGATATTCTCTAATAAGCTAGAGTGACCACGACCTGGCTTACCCCCATTTAAACGGTAGTTGAGTTCGATTTCAAAGCCAGCACCAGCATAGCTTACTGTGAGCATATTACTAGTTAGTTGAGTTTGATTTAGTCCAATTAAATTGAGGTTATTAATTGGATTTTCTCCACTAGTAGAGCCAACACGATACCAGAATTGGCTCTGAAATAAATGATTTATATCATCAACTGTCCAAAAGATGAGACCACTATTACCAGGGTCACTAGAAGAAGTATCAAAAGCAGCAATTGAATTCTCATCACTCAGAGCCAATACAGCCGATTGAGCAGACTGTTCTGTAAGTCCCACAGTTAAAATAACGGTGGTAGTTGTCAAAAATAGAAATTGTCCTTTGAGAAACTTAGAGAGTTTTTTCAACATATCAATTTATGGCTTATGTAGGGGCATTACTATCAGAATAAAATCTGTAAAATATAGGAACTAGTTTGATATTTAGCAATTTGAAAATATTTGAAATTGGCAATTTTTTCAAAAATCAAATAAGCATCCTATATCTATCAGAAAAAAGTGATTTTGAAATTGATCAGCTACTACAAGTGGATTTGCTCATACCTTGAGTTAGCCTCAGAAAGCCTCTGCTGTGCTGATGATTTCTTCCAGCTTTCGATCAAGCATTTGTGCGATCGCTAGGATTTTTGGGTTTTGGAATTGTCCCAGAACGAATGACGGCTGATTGTAAGTGATCTGAGTCCGTCCCTCTTGGTCTTCATAGACCAACATTCGCAAAGGAACATAAAGCCCAACCCCTAAATTTTCTTCTAACATTTGTCTGGCAATGAGGGGATTGCCAATCACATAGAGCTTGGCCTTAGTATCTTTAAAGGCTAGGGACATCAGACTACCATGATCAATAATCGCAAAAGTCATTAAGCTTCTAGTGCCGATTTTTGACTCCAGTTTCTCCTGGAACTCCTCCCACGACTGACTGGCCAAGACCATTTCTTCAACACCCGCCAAATCAATCTGATCTTTTTGAGCGATCGCTTCAATTGCTGTTGTAAATTCCTCAAAGGACTTGTTTGAAGACACCATAATGTGCATTTCTGACAACAGCGTTAGGGTTTCCATTCTGTTCTCCTTCTTGGGTTATTTTGTGCTGAATCTCAACTTTAGATTTGACCAAAGAACCGGAATGGTTAGCGCAATAGCCAACTTTTGATCGTCCGCGCCACCAAATCAGGGTTGTCATGGTGGACAAAGTGGCCAGCCGTGGGGATAGTCACAAGTGTTAAGTCATTTTCCACCCACTCCCACGTATTGTTCAGCGCACCAGCTAAAAGATATTGGTCTTGTAAACCATGAATCATCAGTACAGGTGCTTGCACTTTGATCACTGGTGAAGTGTCTTCTGCATAAGGTTCTCTGGGATAATTTCGTTGGTAGTAATGCAACATTGCCTGCATATCAGACCGTTGCAAAGCCTGGATATATTTCTCTTTCACGGCTTCTTGCATCGTTGGCTTTGTCACCAAACTACAAAGCATTTCCGGGGTGAGGCTCAGATAGGTTTCTTCCTGCTGAAAGTCTCTGGCGTACTGACTATTTTGCTGTTGCTGTGGATTGTGGGCAAGTTCCCGCGCCAAACCCCTGGGATGAGGCAAGTTGAGAATAATCAGCTTTTCGATCATCGCGGGTATGTGCATCGCAAATTGCCAAGCGACCATACCACCCCAGTCATGACCCACAATAATCGCTTTCTCTCTCCTCAAATGATGGATAACAGTCTGTACGTCTTCTAAAAGTAAGCGAATGTCGTAATTCTCCACCCCTTTGGGTTTGTCGCTGAGGTTGTAGCCTCGCATATCTATAGCCACAACTTGGTAGTATGGGGCGAGAAACTCCATTTGGTAGTGCCAGGTATACCAGTAGTCTGGAAAACCGTGGATCATTACTAGGAGTGGCCCTTGACCGAGGCTAGCGTAGTGGATTTTTACGCCATTGTTGTTAGCATAGCCGTGTTCGACACGGGATTCTAGGTCGGCGATCGCAGCAACGCCTCCTGGGCTAAACTGATCTTCCATATTCACATTCATGCTTTCCTCCAGGTCATTTGCAGCTATCAATAGTCTTCTGCTGTATTCTTAGGAATGAGCAAACGATTCATTAATAGATGATTAAGAAGCATTAGCCACAGCAGACAAATCATCTACTACTAGATACACTCGGTAAAACTGCCAGATTTCAGGATCTATATCTGCAATATTAGTTGGCAGTTGCGTTGGAGCTTGATTGATAATATCGTCTGGTGTAGCACTTGCCATCCCACTCAAGACTTGACTAGCCATTGTTGTGTATCCTGCGGCATTGCCCAATAATTGCCGGAATTTAGCAGCGCAAGCTGCTGCTCTAGCCAATGCAAATCGATAAGAACCGGCGGCTCTTCCTAATGCTTCTAAGGTTGAGCGTTCTGCACCACCGATAGAGGCGCAGGCGTAACCAACACCACCCCAAAGGTCTGCCTGTCTGGTTGTGGGGAAAGCTGCAATAGTTTGGGATATGTGAGTCACATCAGCACAGTTCACCATCCAAATACTACGACCCAAACCTTGGTCAAAAATATGGCGAGTATAGCCAGAAAATTGCTCAGGAGGGTTAGCTGTCGCATCAAGAAAGTCCTGCCAATGGAACATCCCATGTTGAAAGCCATAGCCATCAATTACTGGCCAAACTTTCAACGGATCACTTGCTTTTAAATACTTCTCAATCGGCAACCGTCCTTTACCGAGCATTAAACCTACCCCCAAATAAACCATTGCCTGATAAGCTGCACTAGCATCTCCAACAAAGGATTCCACTCGATTTTGATGACTGGGTGCAACTAAATCTTGTTGTGAAAGACCTATACCTATTCCCTCTAAGGCAAATCCAAACAATTCAGTTTCAATGGCATTTAACTTATTTACAAGCACTTCGCGGTCGTCACTGGCTAGGGATGCTTGGTGAGTTTGCCACATTGCATTGGTAACTTGAAAAAATCGCTGCTGCATTTTTTCATCATTTGTTCGCACCCCACGCGCTGTCCAAATATCATTTAACAGCGTCATGACGGTATTTATTTTTAGCTGCCAGGATACGTCTTGCATTTTAATTCTCCTTTTTGAGTAATTGGGTTAAGAATTTTTCTCGTATTTTCTCTTGTCATTTACATAACTAAATGCGAACGGTAATGCTGCCAAACTTCTGGGTCTGGTGTTACTTGGTTGTGAGGATTTTCAGCTACTCTAGCAGCCTCCATTCCCCATAGAACCTCACAAGCTAGTTGTGTATGTGGGGAATAACTGCCAATTTTTTGACGGGACTTAGCAGCGAAAGCTGATCCTTGAATTAAAGCAAACTGATAAGCTCCTGCGGCTATCTTCAAGGCTTCTAAAGTAGCTCGTTCCGCACCACCAGAATAGGTGCAGACAAAACCAATACCACCCCAAAGGTCTGCCTGTCTTGATGGAGGGAAAGCGGCAATTGTCTTTGAGATATGTGTAGCATCAGTACCATCTACAAACCAAATGCTGCGACCCATACCTTGGTCAAAGACACGGACAGCATAGCCAGAAAGATTTTCAGGTATGGCTAATTGATCAAGATATTTTTGCCAATGGGATAAACCATGTTGAAAGCCATAACCATCAATAACAAGCCAAACTCTATCAGGATTAAGTTGTGATATGCACGGCTCTAGAGGTAGGGGGGTTTTACCTAGCATTAAACCCACCCCTACATAGACGAAGTGTTCATAAGCTGTCCCTGTAGCAGCAATGAAGGATTCGACTCGATTGTGCTGGGTAGGTGCAACAAGATCCCGTTGAGTTAGACCCATCCCTACTCCCTCGAAGGCAAATCCGCGCAACTCATCTGCAATTCCATCCAAGTTGGCTATAATTGCCTCTGATTGGTCATTAGCGATCGCAGCTTGGAAACCCTGAATCAAAGTGCCACGGATCTGTTGCATTCGCTGCTGCACACTAGGAATAATTGCTGAAATTCCACGTTCTGCCCAAATATTGATCGGTAGGGTTTTATCCTCATTTAATCTTGCTTGCACAGCATCCTGTATCATGTTGATTTTCCTGATTTAACAAAGTTCTGAGTCTGAGTCCTAAGTGCTGAGTAGTGACTTAAGCTTTGAGAGCAAAAATAGGACTATTGTGTTTTGGCTTTTCATTGATTGCGCCTAGCTTGAGAAAAGAGAGATGTCCTAACAAACCAATAGTTTGTTTCAGTAAGCCAATACTGCATAAACTCAGCTTTTCAATTCCCCAAACACGCTCCCACTTACGGATCAGCTCACGAATTTGCTGATCGTAACTAGATAAATTTTCCCATCCACGCAGGCGATCGCCCTTAGCTAAACCTTGAAGGACAAAATCAGCCGCTATTTCTCCACCATTCATCCCAATCGCTACCCCATTGCAAGAGAATGGGTCAAGAAATGCTACGGCATCTCCAACAACCAAAAATCCTTTGCCAGAATACTTTTCAAATTCCCAGTCATAATTCATCACTGGTTGCGTCGGCGTGACTTTTTCCGCCGCTTGTATAGCCTTAGCCAAAGGCTGCCAACAATCGATGGTTTCCTGAAATACATTTTCCCAATTCTGAGAACTACTTCTAGCTTTTTCTGCAAATAAAACGACCATGACACTGACTCGTTCATTTGGCAGAGTCATGACTAAGATATAGCCAGCATCTAAAGTAATAACTAAAATTCCATGATTAGGAATTAGCTTTGTTAAGCTATGCCCAACAAAATGGGAAAAAACGGCGATATACTCGTTTGATTTTTTCTCTTGTACCTTTGTACCTAAATAATCTGCTAATGGTGTCAACTTACCTCTGGCATCAATAACAATTTTCCCGGCATATTCAATATATCCATCAGGTGTGCAACCTTTAAAACCAGTAATCTGGCCATTAGTAAACACAAAATCTTTTACTATGATGTTTGGCAAATAAGTTGCACCACAAGTCACCGCATTTTCAATTAAAACTTGCTCAAAGATGCTTCGGTTAAGCCCCATCCCTTCATCATGACCCTTAAAACTTTTCGGCTCAATTTCAATTTGGTAATTAAAACTATCATTGGCTGAGACTAACCTAATTTGCTTAGGAGCTTCCACAGCTAACTGGATCTTTTTATCAATATTTAACCTTACTAGCAAGTCATGACTAATTCCATAGAAAGTTTCTGGTAGTTGGAGAACTTGGTTATGCCCTCGATCAACTATCAGTACATCTAATCCCTTTCGTGCTAGTAAATTAGCCGCAGTTAATCCCGCAGTACCTGCGCCAACAACGATAACATCATATACATTTTTCAGCATATCTTCCTTGGAAATAGACATTTTGACTTAAAACTAATCTGAAATCCAAGTTCCATGAAAACCGTAAGGAACTCGCTGTGGTAGAAGAATGCGAGCTACAGGTTCATCTGTAAAGCTTTGAGCATTGACTACTATCAATTCAGAGGTTTTTTGAGCTGTGTCATAAACAAAGGTCAACAACCAACCATCATCTTCTTTAACCCCATTAGGACAGGGGACAAATACAGCTTCTCCACCGTAGCGACCTAATCCAAACTCGTGTAATTGAGATTCACCGCTTGTAAAGTCATACTTCAGCAGTCCATCAAATGTGAAATCAGGTATCCCTGTGGGGATCATTTTTGCTGTGTAGCCGTAGCGGTTTTGTCTTCCCAAATATTGCTGATTAATACTCGGAAATTCTGATGCCAAATTATCAATTGCTTCTTCCTGAACCGCACCTGTACGCAGATTTAACCGCCAGCGATACAAAATAGGTCTATCTTCTTGATGATGATTCAGTTTTGTCTTGTTAGGTATGTTCAGCACTTTAGCATCCATTGCTCGACAAGCAATCAGAATCACTTCATCACCGATTTCATAAGCATTGAGAGTATGTAAAACGTAGCAGGTAGAAACCTCAAACCAATGTACACTCCTGCTGTCCCCATGACGAGGCAGAATACCGAAGCGACTAGGACAATTAGCTTCAAACATATAAGCTGATTCCCTGTGTTGCAGCCTTTCTGTCCTAAACGTTAGAGGCAAATCCATAAAAACTGTATAGTTTTCAGTGATAGCAAAGTCGTGCATCATCACCCCTATTGGTAAGTCAATAGGAACTGTTTTTATGATTTTCCCAGTGGCTGAAACAACGCTATATTGCAGATAAGGAGGCTGCAAAGGGGAGTAACCAAAGAACATCATCTCCCCAGTTATGGCATCAACTTTCGGGTGAGCTGTCAATGGAGAACTTAATTGACCATGATAAGTATATGGGCCGACTGTCTTGAGTGTAGGCAACTCAATTTCGTATGGCTCACCTCCTTCCCAAAGTGCCAAGAGACGGTCTGCGTGCCACATTAAGGCTGTATTAGCAGTATTCTTGAAAGGCCCAAAAAGGTTATTATGAGGGTTATTAAGCTGTGGCGGTTCAGTCAAACCTTTCCAAATTCCTCGACCAGTCCTCTGCTCTATCTTAAATCCCCGTGTCTGCACATAGCGATTGCGGTAAGATGCTTGACTATTGAGAATTTCAATACTATGTAGCATTCCGTCCCCATCAATCCAGTTATAACGATCTGGGGGAGAAAACTGGGGATTAGGGCCATTGCGAACAAATCTTCCGCACAGATTGGCTGGTAGTTCACCTATCACTGGTAGGTCATTGACCGTAATTTCCGCTTGTACAGGAGAGAAATTCCCCTGAAGATAAGGACTAACTGCTGTTGTAATCATCGCTTACACTCTGATAAATAAGTCGGCGTAAATCTTGGTATTCGGGATTTCACAGCCAAGCATGAAAATAATTATTTCTCTACTCCTTACTCTTTCTTTGATAAGGAGGATATCTCCATTTCAAATCGAGTAGAAAAGATTTGTTTAATACTGCTCTTTGATAAGAAAAAGTATCAAAACCAGATTTACCATGATAACGACCAAAGCCACTTGCTCCGACTCCACCAAATGGTAAAGCTGGTACGGTCAAGTGCATCAGAGTGTCATTGATACAAACACCACCTGACGCAGTGGACTGCAAAACCCATTCTTGATTTTGTTTATTCTTAGAAAAAAAGTATAAAGCTAGTGGTTTTGGTTGTTGATTAACTAAATCAATTGCTTCTGATAAATGTGTGTATTCTAAGACAGGAAGAATCGGACCAAATATCTCTTCTTGCATAACTTTATCTTGCCAAGAGACTTGATCTATCACAGTAGGAGCAATGTAAAGATTTTCTAAATCAGTATCTCCTCCTACTATAATTTCTCCAGATTTTAGAAGTTCTGAAAGACGATAGAAATGTCTATTATTGATGATGCGTGCATAACTATGACTGTTAGCTGGTTGATCACCATAAAAATTTTGTATTTGATTTTTAATTTGATCTAACAATTCTTTTTTTATCTGACGATTGACCAAAAGATAGTCAGGAGCAGTACAAGTCTGACCTGCATTGCTGAACTTTCCCCACACAATACGTTTGGCAGTATATTCCAGATGAATATCATTGTCTACAATACAAGGGCTTTTGCCACCTAGTTCCAGGGTCACTGGAGTCAGATTTTGTGCTGCGGCTGACATCACAATTTTCCCAACCTCAGTTCCTCCAGTAAAGAAAATATGATCAAATTTTTCTGATAAAATTTCTTTACTAGTTTCTACACCTCCTTCAATCACAGTAATAAAAGATGAATCAAAGGTTTTTTGAATGATGTCAGCTATAACAGAAGAGGTATGTGAGGCTAATTCTGATGGTTTTAAAATCGCACAATTCCCAGATGCGATCGCACTTACTAAAGGCGTAAACATTAAGTTAATTGGATAATTCCAAGGGCCAATAATTAGGACTACACCCAGAGGTTCACTATAAACTCTAGCTGAAGATAAAAACTGATGAAATGGCGTAGCAATTTTTTGGGGTTTCATCCAAGTTTTTAAATTCTGGAGAGTATGCTTAATTTCCCCTAAAACTCCCATTATTTCAAAGTATCCTTCAAATCCTGGCTTGTGTAGATCAGCCTTTAAAGCTTGAATAATCACATCTTTGTGTTCTTCAATAGATTGCTCTAAAGCTGTTAATTTATCTATGCGAAAGCCAATATTTTTTGTCTGGTTAGTCTGAAAAAATAGTCGTTGTTTATCGACAAAACTACTGATTTTATTTTGAATAATCATAAGTTTTCATCCTCAGTAAACGCAAATTTTTACCAAATCTATACAGATAACAGAGTTGTGATAATTAGGTAGACACGATAAAACTAATATATGTTTAGTTTTGTAAAAGCGGTAAAATAACAAACTTGTAAGGTATGTACCACATTTACATTTCATTACATACCTGGAAATTTTCTCGCCCACTTACTTACTAAACTTATACTTTGTAGTAAGGACTTTAGTGCTTAAAATAATCAGGACTAAAGTCCTTACTACGAACTTGTTTATCCATCAATTCAAAATTGACGTACTACTGCTACAGTTTTACTAATTCTGGAGCTTTTGCTCCATTTTGATCATTCTCTTGTAAAGCTGGTTCATCTATTCTTTGTGTCCAAGGCTGCAATTGAGGTTGGTATTGATAACTCTTGAATTCTTCTGTGGCATTGGCAATATTAGTGTTCGCAGGCAAACCTCTAGTCTTAAATCTAAACACCAAATCGTCTAATGCAGATTCACCAGATGCTTTCATTAAATTGAATACATGGTAAAGATTTCGTGGTGATAGTAGTCCAGCAATCCCAAAACCCTTCCAGAGAAACTTGATATACCACAGAGCAACAAAGAAGTAGATATTTTTCATGTAGGCATAGACATTGCACTTCTGAGGTTCGTATTTAGTATCCTGTAGATAACTATCGAATTCTTTGGTGATGTAGTACCCAAAAGGTAATTGACCCCCGCGATGGATGTACATCAATCCAATGTTAGTATCTTGTTCTATAAGTTGGTTAAACTGGCCGTATACATGAACCATGAGTTTTCTCACAACTCCACGACTTTGTTTGCCAAACTTACGCAAAAACTGCACATCTAAATGCCATTTTCCTACATACATAGGTAAGATCATGCCAAACCACCACATATTTTCTAAATACATACGCCAACTCATAACACTAGCGTGACCGAGTTGTTTGTCATGATCGAGGAGGAGATGGTTACAAGACTCTATGTATCCCAGATTATAGGCATTATAAACAGCCTGCTTTTTCGCTACATCTGGCTCTTTTGCTAACTTCCCACGGATGATTTCTGTGATGGCTTCAATTTGAAACGTCATCATCACCATTCCTAAAGAATAGAAAGGATCGAAGATAGCAGCTGCATCACCAACTACGTACCAATTATCTTCAGAAAACAAAGTTTTACTCTTATGTGGCACTCTAGGTAAGTAATGGAAGTCGATGTCCTCTCCACTCTTGAGCAGTCGATAGAGAATATGATGATTCTCTTCTAAAAAGGCATAGAATTTTGCTTTAGTGTTGATACTTTGAGGCGGAATCACACTATGATGATGGGCTATGCCAATTGACAATTCCATAGTCTGAGTATCTGTAGGAATTATCCATACCCAATGCCCGTGTCCCATCATGTGATTCGTAGCATAGTAATGGCTACAAGTCGCTCCAAACGGGTCATAACCACTGTGAAAAATGGTGCGATCGACATTTTTTACCCGCACCCATGCTGAACCGTTATTCAGTCCGTGGAGGTTTTCAGAACCAGAGATCACGTTATCTGTTTTGTGGGCGATGATGAACTTACGACCAGCAGCATCAATAATGTGTTTAGCTTGAAGTTCTACATAGCCATGTTCAACTTTCACTTTAACGATTTTGAGGGCATCACCAGGGGTCAGGTCTACATCTACTACCCGCCCATTATAAAAACTAGCCCCCATCCCCTTGTTCATTTTTAAGACATCCCGCTCGAACTTAGCACGATTCATCAGCGTAGACGCAAGTGGAGGCTGTTTAATTGACCAAACATGATAATAATCATCAATATTGGCTGTTTGTTCTGCTTGTTTAGCCCAATGATAATTTAATCCGTACTTAGGAGGATGATTCTCAATCAAGTAATCATAAAGACCCAACTCTTTGCCAAAGAATAAAGTGGAAATTTCTACAGTTGATTCTCCAACTTTTAAGTCCTTTTCAGTCCGTTCTTCAGGACGAGGATCAACTAATGCAATCTTGATGTTGGGAATATTCAGGAGGAGGTGACGAGCTTGAGAAACCCCTGCCATACCAGCACCCATAATGACAACATCATAGACTGGGGATTGAGTGTTATTCATTGATATTTCCTTTCACGCACTAAAATTTTGAGTTTGAGCGTAAAGATATTCGAGGTGACTATCATCTTTACGCCCACAATCAGACAAGCGGGTAGTTACACCTGAAGATTAGTTACTAGCTCTGGAACTTGTGCAGAATTTTCGTCATTGGAGTGTAATGATTGTTCGGCAATTTTCTGTGTCCAGGGTTGTAACTCAGGTCGGTATTCGTAACTCTCAAACTCTTGTCTAGCTTTAGCAATGTCATTGCTAACGGGTAAGTTTCGATTCTGAAACTTGAACATCAATTCATCCAATGCGGATTCACCAGATGCTATGAACAATTTGAATATGTGGTGAAGATTTCGCAGTGATAATAAGCCACTAATCCCAAAACCTTTCCATAGGAACTTAACATACCATAGTGCCACAAAGAAGTAGGTATTTTTCATATAGGCATAGACATTGCATTTTTTTGGTTCGTATTTAGTGTCCTGTAAATATGTATCGTAGTCTCGTGTTACATAGTAGTGAAAAGGTAATTGATCAGCTCGATGGGTGTACATTAAACCCAGGTTGGTTTGCCGTTCTATCAGTTGATCAAACTGTTCATAAACATCTGTCATCAAAGAGGTAATAATATTACGCCCTTGTTTGCCAAACTTACGCAAATACTTCAAATCTAAATGCCATTTACCTACGTAAAGAGGTACTATGATGCCGAACCACCACATATTTTCTAAGAATATGCGCCAGCTCATGATGCTAGCGTCACCGAGTTGTCTGTCATGAGCATGGATAAGATGATTATTGGAGCGTATAGTTCCCAGATTAAAAGCATTATAAACAGCCCGCTTTCTCTCTGCGTCTGGCTCTCCTGCTAACTTTGCACGGATAATTTCTGTGATACTCTCAATCCCAAAGGTCATCATTACCATTCCTAAGGAATAGAAGGGATCAAAAATAGCTGCTGCATCACCAATTACATACCAATTATCTTGAGAAAACAGAGTTTTACTCTTATGGGGTAATCTGGGTAAGTAATGAAAGTCGATGTCTTCTCCACTCTTGACCAGTCGATAAATCAGCTGATGATTTGCTTCTAGAAAGTCATAGAATTTTTCTTTAGTGTTGATACTTTGAGGCGGAATCACATTATGATGATGGGCTATACCTATTGACAATTCCATTGTCTGAGTATCCGTGGGAATTACCCACACCCAATGCCCGTGTCCCATCATATGATTCGTAGCATAGTAATGGCTGCACGTTGCGCCATTCGGATCATAGCCACTATGAAAAATTGTCCGGTCTACATTTTTTACCCGTACCCATGCCGAGCCGTTTTTGACCCCATAGAGGTCTTCAGAATCAAAGATTAAGTTGTCTGTTTTGTTACCAATAATGAATTTACGCCCAGCAGCATCGACAAGGTGTTTGGCTTGAAGTTCTATGTAGCCATGCTCAACCTTAACTTTGACAATGTTGAGGGCATCATCAGAGTTCAGTTCTACATCCACTACCCGACCATTGTAAAAACTCGCTCCCATTTGTTTGTTCATTTTGAGAACATCTCGCTCGAACTTAGCCCGGTTCATCAAAGTGGAAGCGAGGGAAGGCTGGCGAGTACACCAAATGTGATGATAGTCATCAATAGTCTGTGTTTGTTCGGGTTGTTTAGCCCAATGAAAGTTCAATCCGTACTTAGGAGGATGATTTTCAATTAAGTAGTCATAAAGACCCAACTCTTTGCCAAAGAACATAGTCGAAACTTCCACTGTGGATTCTCCAACTTTTAAGTCCTTGTCGGTTCGGTCTTCGGGACGAGGATCAACTAATGCTACCTTGATGTTGGGAATATTAAGAAGCAGGTGGCGAGCTTGAGAAACCCCTGCGATGCCAGCACCCATAATGACAACATCATAGACTGGGGATTGAGTATTTTTCATTGATACTTCCTTGCACTGACTAATAAGTTTGAGTTGAGAAAATTTTGGAGTTTGAGTGTGATGCTGTGTCTTTAAACAAGCTTTGTGTCTTGAAAACACCATCACACCCAATGCGTAGCGATCGCCTTTTACATCCCAGATTTGATATCTTGCACCACAAAAGCGACCATTTTTTCTAAACCTCGTGTCAGTCTCACGGGGAAAGTGAGAACCTTAAGTTGACTATGGGAATTAGCTTCCCGGAACAGAACGCTGTCTCCTTCTATACGGTCAATTAATAAGTCAATCGTCTTTGCTTCAGTAGCTTTACGTAAAGATTCAACAGCAGTCCAAATTCGCGTACCAGCATGAGCTACAGAACTCTTGGCTGCAAGTAACTCTTGCATTAACTGCTCACGGGAATTACTCAGTAAAGCTGTCCAGTCTTGACGGGTGCGATGTGTCATCGGCTCGATATCACAACCTTGCACTCCATGTCCCGCAACACAGATACAAACTTGCTCATCATGGGAAAGAGAAACAACCACACTCTGAGCTTCTAGTCCTTCAACTATAGGTTTGCCTGAATCTGTCCACTGAATTTGGAATTCTGGCATCTGATGAGAATTGCTGTTGATGAGTTGAGCGATCGCTTGATGAAATAAAGGTAATTCTAGTTCATGGCGTTGGACTGGCGATAGAGTATGTATTCTAGGAAGGTAAGCCAAAGCAACTTCTGGAGCAGTTACTCTCAAAAGATGAGCTTGATTGCTTAATTTTCTGCGGAGAATCCACTCATCTCTTTGAGTCGGATCAGCTAGTTCTTCCACCGTTGGATGATCTTGGCGATGCTCTAATATCCGCAATTGATAACCATTGAGCCTTTCTACAATTTGCCCATCCGCAGTTGTGATCAAAACACTATTTTCATACTGTTTTCCTTCCCGCCCTTGAGGGTGAGTCACCCCAATATAAGAAGAACTCTCACTGTTTGGTTGGTAAATTTCCATGCTATCGATCTGGATTGGTAAGCAAATATCCTGCGGAATTACCAACTGCCCCACTTGCAGTAGTGAATCTCTGCAATAGGGATCTCCTAGCCAAAATGGCCCCTGCGCCCGATTTAAACTACCTTCCTGATTTTCTGCCGAGAATGAGTTTCTTTGTGTTCGGAATACACACTCTCCAGAGTTTAAGGTATAAATTTGTTGCAAACGTTGAAAGCTAATTCCTTGGAATAGCAACCAACTGTAGAGGTCTTTTTGTGGCTCAATATCTAGAGGCGACTCTGGAAGATGAATATGCTCCGTTGGTGGGTTGTTTTCGACACCCAATACAAAAGTAGCAGAAAAATGGTTAATAGCAAATCCTGTCTGCTCTGTCTTGATAGCCACATATACCCGTCGCCCAGAATTCTTAAACTCTCGCTCAGGTACTTCTGCATGAATTTCGATGTCTACTCCCTTGTGGGGGTCTACAACTATAGGACGTTCTAGGCGCACATCTTCAATACGAATGGCTGGGAAGTTCTGCTCACCTGTTACATAAGCAACTGCTTGCGCCATAGCCTCCAAACCAAACACAGTTGGGAACAAGTACGAACCTTTGTAAAGGTGGTCTAAGAGGTAAGAATCCCGTTCTAAGCTGAGGTGCGTCCGAGCGACAATCTCTACTCCGGGTTCACATAGCAGAATTCGCTCCAGAAATTTTAACTCAGCACGAGGTAAAAATCTTTGGGGATACCAAGTGTCTAAACCACTTGACTCAAAAGCGGATAGAGCCTGCATAGGGGCGGCAATCACGATGCGGGTATCGCCAGGGTCATTCTTGATCAGATGCAAAAATCGAGCTACACCGGCATCTTTAGGGATTGCTTTAATTCCCATCTTGGCGAGATTGCGAACACTTCCCATCCTTGCACCCATTCCCACTTCTTCCCAGACACTAAACGCCATTGTGATCACGGCAACTTCTGGGTGTTGAGCTTGAAAGCGGCGTAAAATCAGATCGAGAGTCTCATTCGCAAAGCCATACCAAGCATTGCGCTGCATCCCTGTGATACCGATGACAGAGGATAAACCAACAAACAGCTTCAGTGATGAGTTGGCTAGCATTTGGCAGAGATTCAAAACACCTTTGAGCTTAGGTTTAACTTCATCAAATGCCAGTTCCGCAGATACCTGCTCTACTAATCGGGGCTTGTTGAGGGCAGCCCCATGAATCACCCCGGCAATCTCACCCAAATCTTGTTTGATTTGCTCTAGTAGAGATGCTACTGCGTCAAAGTCGGAAATATCACATTCATAATACTGGCAAGTTAATCCCTCAGCATTGAAACGTTCGAGCGTCCGGGCTATCTCTGTACTTCCGCTTCCCCGTCTTTCAATATTTCCATGAGGATGTGGTGAGCGACCAATGAGTGCCATCCGCACCCCTGTATTTCGAGCTAGAGCTAGGGCGCACTCTGCCGTGATCCCCTTACCGCCACCTGTAACGAGAATAACATCATCAGATGACCAGATAATTTCACGGCTTGCATACTCAACAGGTTCTTGCACCTGAGGACGAGGAACGTAACGAGTTAGATGCTCATCATAGCCTACAGACATATAGACGTGGGCGGTGGAAAGCTCTTTAATTACGCACTCACCTAGTTTAGTTGGACTAATTGTCGGGGAGAAATCAATTACCCGCACTTTCAGATCAGCCCGTTCAAGATGAACACTGGCAGCAAAACCAATTGCACAGCACTGCTCAATATCAGCTAGAGGTGGCTGTGTGCCGAAATGTCCGCCACTAAATTGGAGATATGCTACGGTTGTATGTTTGCGGGAAGTCCGGCTAGTTGCAGGTGGGGTGGCTATGCTGCGTAAGCGTTCAATCATATCGAGCAACAGCTTGTCTGTTGACGACTTATTATTCGTTGTGCGAGGTAGCACAGCAATAAAGTGAGTGAAATCGACGCTTTCAATAAGTGTTTGAGTGCGTGCTTCCGTAAAAGACACGGTTTGAACCTGAGAGCCTCGACTGTAGAGTTGATGATACAAGCTCTCTGCTATCTCTTGCTCACTAGATTCACAGAGGATCAAGACATTTGCAGTTTGCCATTTTTCCTCAGAATGTTTGCCCAAGGTAACTGGTGTAAATTCCTCTACCACTGCTCGCACAATGTAATCACGCACCTGAGTTTGCTGTTGGGGTGCATCTGTCAATTTTTTTGCGCCAATAGCTTCTCTTAACGCCACACCAACAGCTTCGCTCAAAGCCACATTTGCCCCATTGAATATAGTTGTGGCTGCTTCATGATTGTTATTACTATCTGGTGCAGCCATTCGCAGTGCTTCAGCAACCTCTTGAATAGTTGCATTGGCTAGAGTTGTAGGGTCAATTAAACCTGCTACACCAATTTCTCTAGCGGCTGTAGCGATTACTTCTCCCGCTTTGATGGAATCTAGATTGAGATCATCCAATAGTCTGATTTGCATTGTGATGCTCTCTTGAGGAAACCCTGTTTGTTGAGCAATCAGATTTACTAGTAAGTTTTCAATACTTAAAGTAACAGGGTTGATTAATTCATTCTTCGCTCCATTTGTCCCGTTTAATACTGTTGTTGCTGCATACTGGTTATTACCCTTACTGTCCGGCACAACCGCCCGCAATGCCTCGGCAACCTCTTGGATAGTTGCATTGGCTAAAGTTGTGGGATCAATCAAACCTGCTACACCAATTTCTCTAGCTACAGTAGCGATTACTTCTCCTGCTTTGATGGAATCTAGGTTGAGATCATCTAGGAGTCTGATTTGTAGTGTGATGCTCTCTTGGGGAAACCCTGTTTGTTGAGCAATCAGATTCATCAACAGACTTTCAATACTAACAGTTTGATCACGTTTGACAGTAACGGTTGGCTCTGGGATCAAGGTCGGGACTTGAGGCTCAGAGGCGTAGGATACACTTGCTAGGGGAACTTTCTCTGGATGATTGACAGCAGTAGAAACCATTGGCTGTGTTTGCACGTCTGCTCGGATCACTTCTGTGAGAAACTTTCCACGCTGAGACAGGTAATCGGCAAGCAGATCCCACGGTATTGAGTTCTGTTGAGCAGGTAGGGAAGGAGACGAAAGCTCAGATATTTGCGGAATCGTCTTTGATATTGGGAATGGACGTTCTAAGGGGTTCTCAATAAAAATGCGTTGTGATGCTGGGACAAAGGGATGGACAAGCCGCCCTTCGTAGAGAGTTTCCCAGTTAATGTCACCACCGTGGATAAATAGGGCAGACAACATGATATTCAAATCCCGATCGATGCCGGGTTTGGATTCCACAGGCAGACACATTAGTCCATTTGCACCAGCAATATCACTGACTAGATGAGAAAGAACTTTTCCTGGCCCGACTTCTATGAGTAAGTCGCATTTCTGCTCTAGGGTTTTTATGAGAGATACGAAATCTACTTGGGCGATCGCTTGGTTAGCAAAATACTCTCGCAATGATATCCCTGGTACTAGCTGTTGTCCGTTGATGCTGGAAAATAGTGGTACAGCTACTTTTTTGAGTTGATCTGGTATCAGTTCGTGTTGCCGGAGATGTGCGGCGGCGGTGGCAACCAATTGAGAATGAAAGGCATTAGAAACAGGTAGCCGGACTGCTCGGATACCTGCGTCTGTAGCTAGTTCAATTACCTGTTCAACACTTTTCTGTTCGCCAGAGACGACTATTTGCAAAGGACTGTTGATATTGGCTAGTACAATGTAGCCACTAACTCGACCCAACAGGTCTTCGGCTATCTCTCGTGAACAAGCTAAACTAGCCATCGCACCCAGGTGATCGCTTTGGCTAGATGTGGACATAGCCTGTCCTCGTACCCCAGCCATACACAAGAGAGTCTTTTCGTCAAATCCCCCGGCTGCATACACTGCACTCAACTCTCCGAGGCTATGACCACCTACTGCTATCGGCTTGATGCCAAGACGATGCAGGTAGCGCATCCAAATTAAAGAAGCTAGACAAATAGCTGGTTGAGCTACTTCGGTTTGGGCGAGTTTTTTTGACCACTCTGCTAACTGTTCTTGATGGGCAACCCGGTCGAGTGGAACATAAATGTGTTCTCGCACCCCTGGTAAGCCAATCTCTTGTAGCCAGCCATCTGCCTGTTCTACGAGGTCTTTTGCCCAGTTATATCGCTCTAGTAGCGATCGCACCATATTCAGTTTTTGAGAACCTTGTCCGGGAAATAAGAAGCCGACTCTATTTCGACGCACGGCATTCCCAATCCAGACTTCTTTCTGGGGACTGATAACTACTTCTCCAGGAGCAGGAGGCGTTTCCCGCAATAATTTTTCCAGTAGATTTAAACGTTCAACTAGTTCTTCCGATGTACCAGCGACGACTGTGGCCCGAATTGGTAGTTGTGGTTCTAGTTCGCGGGTCAAATGAGCAGCTAAATCAACTAGTTCGCTTAAACTCAATCCTGCGGCAATGTTATTTACAGCTAATGTGCGCCGCAGCAAGGCAGAAACGGATGGGGCAGATAGTACAAATATCTCGGTATCTTGATGAGAAACTAGCAAAGCCCTCTCTGGAATCGACGGTTCAAGATGAAGTGCTGGAGCATCGCCAGATTCCAGTGTGACGTGGCAATTAATCCCACCGAATCCCATAGCGGAGACTCCAGCCCTTAAGATATCTGTTTGGCTTCGTATTTCTCCTTGAAGGATGGGGTATAGACAGCGAGCAGAAGTTGCAAATACTGGGTTTGGCTCTTTACAACCGGCTAGTGGTGGCAGAATCCGGCGGTTGACAGCGATGATGGCCTTGATGAATGCGCCAATTCCGGCGGCTGCTTTAGTATGACCGACAAGGGATTTGAAAGAGGTAACACCACAAGTGCGATTGCCTACTTCTCCGTCAACACCCATCGCTAAAGCAATACCTTCGAGTTCTACGCGATCGCCGACTGGTGTACCTGTGCCATGTCCTTCAATAAAATCAAGTGTATGGGGACTGTAACCTGCTCGTTCGTATGCACGGCGCAAGGCCAATGCTTGGCCTTCCCTACTAGGTGCTGTTAGTCCGCCTTTGCCGTCAGAAGAAATTCCCCACCCATTTAACACTGCATACACATAATTGCCGTCAGCACGAGCCTCTTCCAATCGCTTCAAAACCACAAAACCACATCCCTCACCTGGAATGAAGCCACTGGCTTGGCGATCGTAAACTGTCATATCTTTGTCTGTCAATGCCCCAGTCTTGGCAAAGCCAATCAGCTCAAAGGTATCTAAGCTGATATCTACACCGCCAGCAAAAGCCAAATCTAAGTCACCGTTACTCAAAGCAGTAGCAGCATTAGCTACGGCAACTAGTGAAGAAGAACAAGCACCATCAAGTGTATAACCGCCACCGTGGAAGTTGAAGAAATTACAGATTCTGCCAGCAATTGTATTAGAAAGATTACCGGAAAGAGTGTCCTCTGTGATGGGTGAGAACACCGACTTGTAATAATCCTCGACTGTTTCTGCCACAGAATCTATAACTTGCGCCGATATACCTCTAGCTTCCATTGCTGCTACCAAGGCACGCCGTACATAAGGCCAGCGCATACGCAAGTTAGTAGAACGGGAAAACTCCCCTGTTAAAGTGTTTCCCAGTAACACACCAGTACGTTCAATTGGAACTGTTGCACGGGTATATCCAGAATCTTCTAAAGCTTGTATTGCAACTTCTAAAGCTAGCCAGTGAGCAATATCCGCAGATTCGACAACTGTTTTGGGAATGCGTTTACTCACCCAGTCAAACTCAAAACCATCAATTACAGCCATCCGACTTCCATAGGTTTTGTCTGGGATCGTGGAGTCTGGATCATAATACTGGGAAAGAGGTAATCGCTGATCTGGTGTCCGTCGAAATTCTTGCCGTCTCGCCAGGATATTTTCCCAGAGTTGTCGTACATTACGCGCACCAGGATACCAACAGCCCATGCCAATAATTGCAATAGCAGCAGATTGTCTCATTGGTATATTCATAGTTAAGATAAACAAATAGGTCTAGTTCAAGACGAGAGAGTCTGAAAATAAACTTCTTGCAAAACTTCTTAAAGACTTAAATCGTAGTCAGAAGGACTGAGTTTATTTGCTTGTACTAGTAGCTTCAATATCTGTTGAAACAGGCTTGATTGACATAGCTATAGGCTCTAAGTGAGGTCATCAAATATAGTTTTGCAAGAAGTCTAATAACTTAATTTCCAATTTTCTAGAAGATAGTTGGAATTTCAAATTCAGTCAAAAAATTATTGAAATTATCTGACTGGGATACGAATCATCGAAACTTATAGACACAGAATTTCCTAGGGGTAGTAGTCTTTGATAATATATTGCTCAAACACTGATGCCCTTTGGATGATACTTCTAAAATTGCATACCACTCTTCTGCTCACGCCAGTTCCCGATGGAAAAAATCCTTAAAACTACACTGGCTAGCTCAATTAAATCATCTAAATGTTCTTTTACAATTACCTAATTCTTTGGTAATCAGGCGAGGCTCGTTCTCTCCAGTCAAGAATAGCACCATTAAGAGATTTATGTATAGTAGCTAGATTTAAAGAAATGTAAATTCAGAAAAAAATAGATGTTTTCATTACTCAGTCTTGATCCCAGCATTTAAAACTAATTATTAAGCTGAGGTTGATTTATTCCTGAAGATATATATCTACAATTATTTTAGATGATGATTGGTGAAGGGTGGGCTTCACGATGGTAAGTAAAGAGCCAATACTTAAGAAATATGGAAAATTGCATTGGATAATATTTCTTTAATTTTAACTAAAATTTAATCGAACAGATATGAATCATTAAACTCCATAAACTTTGATTTATAACTCATCTAGCATTGAATATAGATACATCAATCTGCATCTATATTCAATATCGAATGACTATAGCAACAAAATTAAAATCAATCTGAAATCTCGTTAAATAGTAAATTAATACTTAAGAAAGTAGACATAGTATTTGATATTTTTGCCAACTTAACTAAAATTTAATCCAACAAAAATCTATAATTAAACTCAATCGTCTTTGATTTTAGAGTCAGCTGAATTAAATTCAGATAAATCAATCCGTAACTGTATTGCAGAATCTACATATTTAGAATTAGAAAATCTGCAATTTGCAAAATCAACCTTGTTCAAAGTATGTAGCAAAATCATGCAATAGATTATGGCTGGAATTATTTTAATGAAAACTCTGACAAACTGCTGAACTAAGTTAAAAGCATAAGTAGGTAGATAAAAGTTTTCGTTGTTCAGATCAGTCCGAAGAAAACATTTTATGCTTGTAGCGTGCTGTTGATTGTGCCTACTTCCTGATGCGTCCAGAATTTTCCCTAAAATATCGAGTTACACTTTGCTAAGGTTTTTACCTGAAGACTTTGGTATTGATGTGATTATCTTTGAATAGTCTTCAATTAATTAACTCATATAGACCGTAAATTTTTATTAGGGACTAGAGAATTCTCTAAAAAAAGATTTTATGAGGATGAAAGTACTATTGCAAGTTATGAATTCCAAAGGTCATCACTTTAAAATCAACAAGCTATAAAACGAAAATAGGAGATTGTGAAATGAAATTATTGAGGGTTGGACTAATTAGCTCATTACTACTCGCTGTGGTGATGAGTTCTAGAGTAGAAGCATTTGAATTCCCCAAAGTGAAACCAGACTCAGATGCGTCCTCGTATCTGTTCTTACCGAACGGACCAATTACTTTTCTGAAAAGAGGTGAAACTACCGGAGGAAAGTATGCACTTATGGAAACTATTGTTCCACCAGGAGGTGCTGCACCACCACACATTCACCACGAAGAAGATGAGTGGTTATATGTCGCAGAAGGGAATATGCAGTTAGTAATAGGAGACAGCTTTTATCCTGATCCCAATCAGATTCCTGGAGTTAATGCTCCTAGAGATACGCTTTATGCTTTTGATGCCCCGGCTGGAACATTATTTTATGGCAGGAAGAACTACATTCACGGCATTAGAAATGTAGGAACGACAACAGGTAAAGTGCTTTTAGTTGCCACTCCTGCTGGGTTTGAGGACTTGATTGCAGAAGTTAGTGTATCTGTTCCAGACTTAGCAAATTTGCCACCATATGATCCTCAAACCATTTATAGATTTGCCGCCGCATCAGTCAATTATGGACTAGTTGGTAGTGCCTCTTTTGAGCAATTTGGAGACATCCTAGTAGACCATAATTTTCCCTTTCCAGACAATCATAGTGATAAGTTGTTAGCTTTGTTGGCTGACGATGTTACACGAGTTCCTGAGCCTACTTTGTTAGGGGGAATTTTAGTATTTGGTGCTACGGGTGCAGTTTGCATCCGCAAACGCAAATCCAAATTGGGCGACAAAGTAGCTTAGTTCAGCAAAAGTTTTGTCGCCGAAAGTTAGAGTCTCTTTCTTTAACTTTAATTTTTCCAGAAGCTCTATCAGATTTCTGCTGATGCGGCATTGTTCAGATCAAGTAAACCTCTTGCAAACATTACTTTCAAAGGAGAATTGAGCATGAAATTATTTGGAATTGGTGTAATTAGCTCTTTGCTATTGGCTTTAACTATCACCCCTAAAGTAGAAGCTTTTGAATTTCCAAAAATCACACCAGATCCGGATGCACCATCGTATTTGTTCTTTGATGGAGAGCCGTTTACCTTTGTTAAAAGGGGTGAAACTACTAACGGCCAATATACATTGAGAGAAACTATGGTTCCTCCAGGGAAAGGCGCATTTCCACACATACATCAAGACGATGACGAATGGTTATATGTTGAAGAAGGGGTTCTGCGAATTTTTCTCGGAGAAAATATTTATGATGACGTTAGCCTCATCCCTGGAGTCAATGCGCCAAAAGATATTCTGCACGCCTATGATGCACCGGCTGGAACATTGATTTATACCCCAAGATATCGCATTCACGGAGTTTTAAACCCCACTGATACAAACGCGAAATTGAAGGTTCTTTGGAATCCCCCTGGATTTGAGGAAATTTTCAAAGAACCAGGGCTTATCGAATTAACAGATTTGTCAAACGTGCCAACTCCTCCTCCTAACTACCCTCAGATATATGCTCAAGCTGCTGGTAGATATGGACTAATTTCTAGTACGGCTTACGATCAATTTGGAGAAATAGTATTTGATGACTTTATACTCCAACAAGACAATCGTGCCGATTATGTGTTGCAAATATTAGCTGAAGGCTCTAGACAAGTGCCTGAACCTTCTGTTGTATCGAGCTTGATAGTATTGGGTGCTACAGGTGCAATTTCCATCTGGAAACGCAAATCCAAATCAGTCCGTAAAGTAGGTTAATTTGACCAAGGTTGCATTGCTAAAGTTAGAACTTTAGCAATGCAACCATTTAAATTTTTAGGCTCTTGCGTTGGTTTTATGGTAGGGCATTAAAATAGCCATTTTATAGAAAGGCTCAAAAATTTAAAATCCAGTTATAGCAAAGAATATAAGCTCTGATTAGATTTTATTTATTATTCGACTCCATAAAAAGAACTGAAGAGCCGATTTTTAGCGTCAATAAAAATACTCTTGGCGCGTCAAAATATCACAAAGAAGAGATGTATATGCTAAACAATAAGTTTTATAGTCGCCGTCGTTTTCTCCAGAATACTGCCCTATTTTCTACTGCTTTAATGAGTTCATTAGTCACCGATCGCTGGGTGAATGCACAAGAAGAAACAGTAGAAGCTCTAGTTATTGGTAGCGGTTTTGGTGGTGCTGTAGCAGCTCTGCGTTTAGGGGAGGCGGGGATCAACACATTGATTCTAGAACGAGGTCGTCGTTGGCCGATCACATCTGCACAAAATACTTTTGCGACATACCGTAATCCTGATGGTCGAGCGGCTTGGCTAAGTCCCAAAACATTGATATTTGACGAAATTCCGATAGATGTCTATCCAGGGATTTTAGACCGTCAAGATGAAACAGGAATTTCTGTTTATTGTGGTGCGGGAGTTGGTGGTGGTTCTTTAGTCTATAACGGTGTAACCTACCAACCTCCAAGGGAGATATTCCATCGGGTCTTTCCTCAAGCAATTGACTATGATCAGATGGATAAAGTTTATTATCCCCGTGTTCGTGCTGTCATCAAACCAGCACCAATTCCGCAAGATATTTTGGCAACTAAATACTATTTATCTACTAGATTGTTTCTTCAGCAAGCTGCCAATGCTGGATTACCCAGTCAGTTACTAGATATTGCTGTAGATTGGGACGTTATTCGTCAGGAAATTAATGGGACTAAAATTCCTTCAGCTATTATTGGCGAAGACTGGTATGGAATGAATAGTGGGGCGAAAAAGAGTTTAGATCGTAATTATTTAGTACAGGCAGAGCAAACTGGTCATGTAGAGATTTTACCTCTGCATATCGCCACAGAGATATCTGAAGTTCCAGGACATGGCTATCGAGTTGTATGTAACCAGATTGATGAGTCTGGAGCAGTCATTGCCACGAAGACTATTGTCTGTAAATATCTATTTTTAGCGGCTGGTTCTATGGGAACTTCTCGGCTTTTAGTCAAAGCCAAAGCCACAGGTACACTACCTAGATTAAACAACTACATTGGTCTAGACTGGGGGACTAATGGAGATACTTTTTCTGTTCGTTCAGGTTTCCCATTACCTACAAACACTAGTCTAGGGGGGCCTGCCACTGCGGTTATTCAAGACTTTAATAATCCTTTTGGCCCAATATCTGTAGAATTGCTCTCGGTCTGGAATGCACCAGATGGCATCCTTGCATTTGTTGGTATAGGACTACCTTCTGTGAAGGGGAAATTTGATTACGATGCCATGAGAGGTTTAGTAAGGCTAACTTGGCCTGACACTAAAGTTGTGGGAGATCCGCAACTATTGAAAGCCACACAATTTGCTTACCGAGTAATTGACAGAAAAAATGCTCTGTCATTTGGCAAGACACAAACAAATACCACAATAGGTAGCTACTATCCCCATAAGACCAAGATTATGGGTGCAGTATCTGATACATTTCCGACTTTCCATCCTTTAGGGGGAGCAGTCTTAGGAAAAGCTTGTGATCTTTATGGTCGGGTCATGGGTTATCAAGGGTTGTATGTTGTTGATGGCGCACTGATGCCCGGATCTACAGGATGTACAAACCCCTCTTTGACGATCGCAGCTGTGGCAGAGCGTTGTCTAGAAAAAATTATTGCAGAAGATATTGTTTAACGGCTATTGAAATAACTTCAGATTGAAAAGGATAGTGTCGTGAAAATAAATTACTGGGCTATTGGTTTGTTGTCTCTATTGACGATTAGTATTCCAGAAGCAGCGCAGGCGGCGCGGTTGTTGGGGGACTCCCGCGTGTTTGCGGAACTTCCCTATGAGCCGGGTTTCCCTGAAGATATTGAAATATTAGGCGATCGCGTGTTTATTTCGGGGCCTGCCCAGTCTAATCTGTTTGTCCAACCAAGTGTCCTAGAGTATAATTTAGACTCTGGTGTGTTTGTGAGAGAATATCAAATTATAGGTCAGAATCCGAACTTAGCGCAGGCGATCGCAGGTATTGTCTTCGATAAAAATAATCGGCTTTACGTGAGTGATATCCAACAGGGAATCGTCCGATTTGATGTCACTCAACCTAACCCCTTTCAAGAAATTTATGCCACCGCATTACCAGATATACCGATCTGCTCTGGTGTTTCTGCCGGAACTCCTTGCTCACCCAATGCAGTAGAATTGCCGCCACTAATTAATGATATTATCTTTGATGCCAAAGGTAATCTCTATATTTCTGATTCATTTCAGTCTACAATCTGGCGAGTTGCTCCTGGTGGCGGCAACCCAGAAATTTGGTATCAGGACAGCCGCTTTGATGGTTTTGGGGCGAACACACTGCGAGTTGACCCTACAGGCAAACAGCTCTATGTAGCGGCAACCTTAGACCCACTAGGTCAGGGATTCATCTACACTTTACCTCTGATTGATGCTCCCACGGCTACGGATATGTCAACTTTTTTCCAGTATGCAACGAATGAAGCTCCGGCGGGGCTGGAATTTGGTGCATCAGGTAATCTTTACGTAGTTCTGGGGAAAGGCAACCAGATTTCGGTTCTATCCCCCAATGGCACAGAAATCAATCGGTTTTCTGGCCCGGCAATCAGACCTAATGACCCCGGTAATCCTTTGCAGTGGAGGAATCCATCTAATATTACATTTAACAACAAAACCCGTTCACTGTTGGTAACTAACAATCCCATACCTACCATCTTTGACCCCCAGCCAGAATTTGCAGTCTACGATGTGTTTGTAGATGATGTTGCAGTTGGAGTTCCTGAACCGAGCAGTGTGTTAGGAACTATTTTGTTTTTGATATTAGGCTGGTGTTTTGGGACTCGGCAAAGGGAGTGCTGAGTAGTGAGTGCTGAGTGCTGAGTAGTAAGTAAGTAGTAAGTAGTGAGTTCTGAAAAATTCTCCCCTGCTCCCTGCTCCCTGCTCCCCTGCTTGCTAGGCATTGCGGTTAGAAATAAAAAAAATTGGTTTTTAATCACGCAACTGTCGAAATGTCCTTTCTGCAAACGTCATAAATTCAGAAAGCATAAAATACTTCTGTGCTTCGCTCAAGTCGATTACAAATATACTAACCAACATGAAGTACGCAATTCTAGTTTACGAAACAGAGCAAGATTTTTCTAATCGCCCTACAGTCAAGGCAGCTTACAATGCTTACTCCCAAGCCTTAGTGGAGGCTGGGGTAATTGCAGGTGGCGCAGAATTACATCCATCGCACACTGGTACAACCATCCGTTTAAGAGATGGACAACGGAAAGTTCAGGATGGCCCTTACGCGGATACTAAAGAGCAACTCGGTGGTTTATTTATCATCGATGTACCAAATCTAGATGCAGCAATGGATTGGGCAGCACGTTGTCCAGCTGCGAGTCAATGCTGTGTTGAAGTTAGACCTTTAGTATCCACAAATTAGGAATAGGAAAATTGATATGAAGCTTTATTACTTTCCCCCCTCTCCCAATACCAGAAAAGCTCATGCTGTTGCGCTCCACCTGGAACTTCCCTTTGACCTCAGATTTGTTGATATCCAAAAAGGTGAGCAGCATACACCAGAATATCTCCAGTTAAATCCCACTGGACGGACTCCAGTATTGCAGGATGGAGACTTTGTGATTTGGGAATCAACTGCTATTATGCAATATCTAGCTAGCCAAGTCCCTAACACTCTCTGGCCTGATGATATCAAAAGCCGTGCAGAGATAGTGCGTTGGCAAAGCTGGCAGCTAGCCCATTGGGTTCAGGGGTGTCAGTCTTTACAATACGAGAATTTTGTCAAACAGTTGACACAACAAGGCGATCCCGATCCAGAAGTTGTGGAACGCGCCACCAAAATCTTCCACAAGGAAGCAGCCGTGTTAAATAACCATTTAGCCGATCGCGAGTTTCTGGTCAACAATACTCTTACATTAGCTGATTTTTCAGTAGCTAGTGATTTGACTTATGCAGTACCAGGCCGTTTCCCCCTAGAAAACTATCCTCATATTCAGGCTTGGTACGCTAGGATTGAGCAGTTACCTGCTTGGCAGAAAACCGCACCACAAGGCTAAAATATGCTGATAGATGCACGTCGAGCAGCAGAACTGGCAGCACGCAACTCCTATGGGCGTTTAGTTGCTTATCTAGCAGTGCGATCGCGGGATGTGGCGGCTGCGGAGGATGCGCTCGGCGATGCCTTCCTCGCTGCCTTAAAAACTTGGACAGAAAGCGGAGTTCCTAAAAATCCTGAAGCCTGGTTATTGGTAGCTGCACGGCATCGTCTGATTGATGACGCGCGGCGCACCCAAGTCAAAGATAGGGTAATCCATGCCCTTAAGCTGACAGGAACGCAGACACAACTTCCACCTCCCCTAGAAGGAATTGCGTTTCCAGATGAACGGTTGAAACTGCTGTTTATCTGCGCTCACCCTGCCATTGATCCGGGCATCCATACGCCATTAATGTTGCAAACCGTACTTGGTCTAAATGCGGCTCAGATTGCCTCCGCTTTTCTGATTTCCCCTGCAACTATGAGCCAACGCCTTGTCCGTACCAAGGCGAAAATTCGAGATGCTGGTATTGCCTTTGAGTTACCAGAGGCGGGAGAGTTATCTAGCCGATTGGAAGCAGTGCTAGAAGCCATATACGCTGCTTATACCAATGGGTGGGACAACGTGACTGGGGGCGATCCTCGACATCAAGGACTGGCAGAAGAAGCAATCTGGCTGGCGCGTTTGTGTGTTCAACTGATGCCCAAAGAACCAGAAGCGCGGGGACTATTAGCACTGATGCTTCATTGTGAAGCCCGACGAGCATCGCGGCGGACAGCTAATGGTTCGTATGTGCCGTTATCGGAACAAGATACCACGCTGTGGTCACAGTCAATGATTGATGAAGCCGAACGTGAACTGGCGCAGGCAGCAACATTTAAGAAATTGGGACGCTTTCAACTTGAGGCGGCGATTCAATCAATCCATGCCCAACGTCTAGTAACTCACCGTATTAATTGGGAGGCTTTAGCACTCTTATATGAAGGATTAATTCAGTTTTCACCAACTCTAGGAGCGTTAGTTAGTCATGCCGCCGCGATCGCCGAAGCCAAAGGCTTAGAACAGGGCTTAACGCTTCTAGAAGCTATCCCTGCCGAAGCAGTTAGAAACTATCAGCCATATTGGGCAATTAAGGCTCACTTACTCAAGCATTTAGGACGGAAAGCTGATGCCCAAACGGCTTATGCTCGTGCTATCGGTCTTACAGAAGACTCTGCAATACGTGATTTTTTGATGGGTCAACAGTAAACCAAGGGAAGTTAAATCAAGCTAAATTTTTATGAAAATTAATAGCAACACAGTTTTGATTACCGGTGGAAGCTCAGGTATTGGATTAGCGATCGCCAAAGCTTTCTTAAACTTAAACAATCAAGTCATTATCTGTGGTCGTAATCAACAAAAGTTGGCACAAGCGAGCCAAACTTACCCGAAACTACACACTTTTTTGTGTGATATCACTCAACCAGATCAGGTCAGTGAGATGTTCACCGCTATTAAATCTCAATTCGGGGAACTGAATTTACTGGTGAACAATGCCGGCATCATAAAATTTTATGACTTCATTCACGATGAAGATGCACTCAACAGTGGTGAGCAAGAGATTGCCACAAATTTGCTAGGGACTTTACGTGTCACCAAATCTGCATTGCCATTACTTTTAAATGGCCAGGAATCTGCTATTGTGACACTTTCATCCATAGTTGCCCTCGTACCGTCTGCAAATATGGGCATTTATGCGGCGACAAAGGCAGCTCTACACTCATTCTCCCGTTCTTTGCGACAGCAGCTAGAGCAAACCACTGTCAAGGTGTTTGAAGTGATGCCTCCTTTTGTCGATACAGAAGCAATCGAGCAAATCAAAGCGGATAAAGTTTCGCCTGCGGAGGTGGCGGAGGCTTTAATCAAAGGTCTACGCACTAACAATTATGAGATTCGAGTTGGGCCTGCGAAAGCTCTTTACTTTGCACATCGGCTCTCACCCGCTAAGGCCGAAGATATACTTAAACAGCTTGTATCCAAAGCCTTTAAAGTTCAAATGACATAAATCTTCCAACTCAAAGATTGCATAAAAATTGCAGGAGAAACAGATGACAACTGTTCATTCCAGAACTAATGTTAATTTCATGGTAACGCGCGTTGTTGTGTGTTCTGAGAAGACATTTGATGCGGTGACAAGGGCAATTGAATCAATGGCTTCTCAAGCTGATAACCAACTTCTCAGACAGTTGAAAAGATTAGATACAAACAAATCTTTTGATCAGGTGAAAAGTGCAGTTGAGTCAATGCTGGGGACAAGTGGACTGACAATTTTGGTAGATTTTGAACTGGGTGGATTACTCACATCTCAATCTGGTAAGCGTAATAAATCCAAACTCTATATAATTGGCAACCCGCTAATAGCTAACCAAATGTTTGAACAAGATCCTGCGGTGGGATTGTATGTTCCATTGCGTCTATTTGTGTATGAAAATTTTGATGGCAAGACTTATGTGACTTATGACAAGCCATCATCATTGCTAGGTCAATTACAGAATGAAGAGATTTTGCAGGTGGCGCAAATGCTTGACCGTAAGCTTGAAGATTTGGTAGCGATCGCTGTATAAAACCGACTTAATTAGTTTTATTTTCCAAAATATTCACGGAGCATAAATGATTATGTCTCAAATAACTGTAAGGCAAAAAAATTTTAATTTTTCTCCGCAGATTCAAAGGTACTGGTATGGTAACAGTGCTTTCAAAACACACTTTTTTAACAGCATTACACTGCTGTTTCCCGATGGCGAACAATTCATGCTGCGGACGATAAAAAGACAAATCAAGCAGATTGAAAATACCCAATTAAAACAGGAAGCTGCGGCGTTTGTTGGTCAGGAAGCACAACACGCTGTTCAGCATGAGAAATTTTGGCAGATCCTCTACCAACAAGGTTATACGTTTGACATCTATCTTCGCTGCTTACGGTTTATTCTTTTTAATGTTTGTGAAAAGCGATTGAGTATTAAATTTAAGCTAGCTATGATCGCCGGAGTAGAGCATTTTACAAATGTTATAGCTGAACTTACTTTGAAAGAAGAATTATTTGCAGATGCAGAACCTATAATGAAGGAACTTTTCGAGTGGCATTCTGCTGAAGAAATTGAGCATAAAACAGTCGCCTATGATGTTTTTCAAGATGTAACTCAGAGTTACCTAATTCGTATCTTAGGTATCATTATGGCTTATACCTTTGTTTTAGGTTTTGTTAACCTAGGATTACTTATCATGTTGCATCATGATAAAAAACTTTTGAATTTTAAGGTTTGGCAGGAAATGGTACAGTTCTTGTTCAGCGAAGAAAAAATTTTCTTCAAAGTATTCTCTCACTCAATAAAATATTTGAAAGTCAATTTTCATCCTTCAGAAAGAGATAACTTGTTTCTAATTGAAAGGGTGATTGGCTAATATAGCGGTTCTCAGTTGGGTGCAATTATAGTAACAGCAGTAGTAGTCTATCAAGTTAGTCCTGACGGTTCGTAGTAAGGACTTTAGTCCTGATTTTTCTAAGGACTAAAGTCCTTACTACAAACTTGCTTATCCCTCAATTCAAATTTGATGACCTAGTAGGTGAACTAGCCAATATAGCTCTTCTCGTTTGTATGCAATACACTTTGACCTCTTTCCAAATCTCTATCCTATAAGGAGAGCTAACTTTTCACGGTATCTGGAAAACCTCTCTCTAAATCTCTCTCCTGCGAGGAGAGAGACTTTGAAATCCTGGTTTGGAAGTTAGATTTTCCGTGGACTTTTCCACATGACGTGAAAACTCAGATAAGGAGAGAGGCTTTGAAGCTTACTCTTCTTGTAAGGAAAGGGTTGGGTTTAGGTCTATATTAGACTCAACTGCAAACCGCTATAATACGCGGGAAATTTGCCGTTTTTATGTCAAGAAACGTTTCGGCAATGGTATCCGTATCTTGGCTGTCATGCTTACTAACCAAATCTCTTAAGCACGGGCTTCTTCCGGCCAAAGTTCTCGTAACTGAGGAGGCATCATATTAATAACATCTGCAATTTCGCCTCTAGTCACTCTCTCAGCTAGGAGTTTGAAGACGGCACGCACTACCATCTCAGCATCAATATCGGGGTCAGAAGTGCGGAAGTAGTCACGGATATGTTGTAGAAATGCTTCCTTGGTTCTATCTTTAATGGGAGTTGCCCCAGGTCGCCAGTTTTCGTAGTAGAATCCCCCTAGCAAAATGGGCAACTGTGCGCCTAAATGAGCAGCTTCTTCTATTGTCAGGCGATCGCGCAAAGCGTGCAAGGTCGCCCGCAATCCCTGGAATACCTTGTGTTTGTTATCCCATCCCAATTTATTACATAAATCATTCACCCAAGGGATAGTATTCTGCAAGGTTGTATCAAAAATATCTAATCCTGTCATTGTCATACTTTTAGCCCCTATGTTTGACTATTTGTACTAACAGCAATAGTGAAAATAAAGCTTTTACAGTTCTCTAGCCATCCTAAGAAAGTAATCAGTTAACTCTCCTCCAGCTAATGACGTGTGATGCTGGATTTCCTCGTATGTCTAAAGAATGAGTTACTGTGATGTCAATTTCTTAATCGAGTAGTATTGGCTGAGTTTTTGCAAATCAAAGAAGATAGCTAATTTAAACAAGGAGTTCAAATATTTTGGATAATACCTAAATCATTTAAAACTTCCATATCTAACTCTTGCTGTTCTCCTACATCAGTGTTTTGAAACAGCACAGTAAACGCCCCAGCACCTAATCTATCTTCAGGAAATAAACGGTAACAAGGAATGCTTGTTAGATGTGACTGATAATCTTGTAAATGAGGCACTTTTACTGGTTGAAACTGCGGAAAACGTGATAAAAACCACTCACCAACCTGCTCATTTTCTTCAGGGGAATAGGTGCAAGTCATATAAGCTAAATAACCTTGTGGGGCAACTAATTGCGCGGAGTTAGCGATGATTCTTTTTTGACGATTGGCACTTTTATTAATAGCCGTTGGGTGAAAACATCCTGGGGCTTTTTCTCCTTTAGCTAATAGAGATTGTCCAGTACAAGGAGCATCAACTAATACTAAATCACAGGTTAGGGGGATATTTTCTGCAAAAATACTAGAATCTCGATTGACTATAATGCTAGGGCTAATATGGCAACGCTTTAAATTAGATATTAGCATTCCTAAACGTTTACCAATAACTTCATTACAAATAATTAAATTTGGTTGCAAAGCTTGCCAAGCAAATATGCTTTTACCCCCTGGTGCAGCACACATATCAAAAATTAACTGCACTGATTGAGGAATTGCTAATAAAATAGAAGCTGCAAATACAGAAGAAAAATCTAAACAATAAAAATATCCTTGATGATGTAAGGGGTGTTTACCTGGTTTTTCTCCTAACTCTAAACGATCTATAAACTGTGGTTGCCAATTCAATGGAGATTCTACTGAAAAAGGTAAGCTATCTGGCTTATTTTGACACCAAAGGATACAGGGATGAAAGGATTGAGGAGAAATTAATGACTCAAGAAATTTTTCTTGATTATCAGGGTTTTCGGACAAACGTCGGGCAAGTTTCAGTAATAAATTTGATGGTTTTTCCATTAGTCAAAGTGTTACAGAAGAACAATGCTTATCAGTGGTTTAGCCTCATACTTTAGAATATAATGACCAACATTTATTAAATGAGGGACTGGGGACTGGGTAAGAAGCAGGGGAGTAGGGGAAAAACTTTTGACTTTTTTCTTCCCCATGCCCCATTTAATACCGATTCTCCAAACTTAAGCAACAGATGCAAATCTTGAAATCCAGATGGTATCTGACTTTCTTAATTGCGAATTGCGAATTGCGAATTGCGAATTGGTATAAGACTATCTCTTTGCGTAAATCCTGGACGATTGATTGCCAAGCTGCCCAAACGCACTAGAGAGGGTCACGATGTTTGATAATTTTCAGAAGAGATTGCGGCGGGAAGCACAGATATGGCGTGATGAAGGAATCATTAGTTCTTCCCAATATCAACAAATTGCCGATCGCCATCAGTTTAAGAATTTAGAAGCAGCTGCACGCGATCGCTTTATGATGATTGCGATCGCTGGCGGTGGTCTTCTGTTGGTCTTGGGTGTAACCACTTTCGTCGCTGCTAACTGGTTTTCCTGGTCAAGAGATGTCAAATTTATCATGATGATGAGTTTGTTTATCTTCGTTAGCATCACAGGTTTTTACACTTGGCAAGAACCAGCTTCAGGCAAAAGTGAAGGGAAAAGTGAAGGGAAAAAACAACGCCGCAGCAATCGCATTTTAGGAGAAGCACTGTTAATTTTAGCGGCTTTAATCCTCGGTGTGAACATCATGCTGATGGCGCAGATTTTTAATATCACTGGTTCAATGACACAACTATTTCTCGCCTGGGGATTTGGTGTCTCTTTCATGGCTTATAGTCTCTCCCTCAATTCTCTAGGGATTCTAGCCATTATCCTTGTGCAGATTGGTTATTGGTCTGGATTAGGCGATTTATGGAATTCTTCATTGTCGGCTGACTGGAATTGGGCTAGGTTAGCAGTCCGACATATGCCTTTAATCTCATGGCTATTGTTTGTACCCTTAGCCTACTCCTGTCGTTCCCGGTGGATTTTCTTCTTCGCCGCTTTCTTTTTTGTCAGTTCCCTACAATTCAATCTTAACCCCCTACCATTACAGAATTTCTCTAATATGGCCCCTTGGGTAGCATCCTTTGCCTTAGCACTGCCACCTGCATTATTCTGGAGTTATGACGACCTACTGTTTCCCTCAATCAATTACAGGTTATTTCAACCCCTAGCCCGTAATTTATCTTTAATTGCCTTTGGTTTAGTCTTTTATGCTCTTTCTTTTCGATGGACATGGCAAGGACTTGCTTTTAATTCCTTTACATCAAGAAACAACGGTTTAATGTCTCTCCCCATCATCGATTTGGGGATTCTCAGTGGTCTAGCCGTATTGCAATGGCTATTTCTCTTACGCCAAACAAATAACCCACCCCGGCGGGAAGTGGTGTTTAATACTGGTCTGATTGCTACTTTTCTAGGCTTTATAGTAGTAGTACCTTTTTTGCACCAAGCTGTTAATCGCATTGGCGACCTAGGTAGTTTCATTTTCAGTGTGCTGTTGGTGGTACTTTCTTGGGGATTCATTCAAGAGGGATTAAAACTCAACAATAGACGCTCATTTTGGGGCGGGATGCTATTGTTAACCCTATTAGTTATTAGTCGAATGCTAGAATATAACACCGATTTACTGTTTAGATCGATGGTTTTTGTCATGTGCGGTTCGATATTAATTAGCACAGGATTGTGGTTTGAACGTCGTGTTACTGGTGGATCTAGTTCATCTAGTTCATCAGGGAATAAGAGTAAAAATTAGTGCTGAGTGAGTGGTGAGTAGTGAGTGCTAATAACTAAAGTCTTCTATAGCGTTTCTCCCTTGACTGCGGTAGAAGAACCCCACCCCCAAACCCCCTAAGATGATGTTTGAAAAGTCCTTAGTGATGTATCAAATCCATTCAGATCCCCCTAAATCCCCCTTAAAAAGGGGGACTTTGAATCTATTCCCCCCTTTTTTAAGGGGGGTTAGGGGGGATCAAACCACATTTTGTACCCAGCACAAAGATGTGTATACACCGTAGCTTTTTAAGGGGGGTTAGGGGGGATCGAAACGATGTGGAATGAGGTTATCAGACTTGTGTGTACACAGTAACTCCCCTACTTTAACTTTTCCCCCTTCCCTAGTAGGGAAGGGGGTTAGGGGGTTAGGTTTCCCGTTACCTTTTCCACACAACCTGAAAAGTCAGTTTAGCTATTAGCCTAATTTATTTCTTGGCTGGATTAAAAGCTGGTGCAGGAAGATCCCCAATCCCCAATCTGCGTAAGTCCTGTTTTAATTTCCCTACAACCCATTATTTTTAGGACTACGGCCATGTCAGATAAATCCTCTGAATCTAGCAAAAGTAAAACTTTGTCTCCTGAAGCGGAGTTCTCGAAAAAGCTGACTTTTAAAGATTACTTGACTGCGACGGAACAAAAATATAATCAGCCCTTACCTTTTTGGCGGTTATTAGTTCCCTTGATGCTGCAAACTGGCATCATTTTGGCAGTCCCTACCCAAGCTGCATATACTAACCTCACAGGTAAGGAGGTGATTTTGCAGACTGTGACTTCATCTCCCGAAAGTGTATTGCAAGGCTATACTCTCAATCTTGATTACAACATAGCTCGGCTCTCTAATTTGAGAAGATTATCTGGCTGGAATGATGTTGTCAGAAGTAATCGCGGGAGGAACGGACAATTACTTTCAGGAACTAATTTATATGTGATTTTGCGAGAACAACAATCCTTTAATCGTGGCGTACCTAGGGCTTGGCGACCTGTGCGTGTAACTAGTACCTTGCCTATGTCCCTCCCTAACAATCAAGTAGCCCTCAGAGGTGTGTATGAGAATGGTTTTGTTAACTACGGTGTAGAAACATTCAATATCGCTGATGAACAACGCCAATTAATCAGTGAGGATATCCGCCGTTCTGTTAGTCAAAATAGAACTAGACGGCTACGACCAATCACTGTCAAAGTTAAAGTAGACCCCCAAGGTAACGCTGTACCGGTTAGTCTGTGGGTGCGCGATCGCAATTACACTTTCTAGTCTTCATGGCTTACATTCCAGGCTACACCACAAGCTGCCCCTGCTCCAGCTAACAATCCTGTACTCATGCCTGATATAGTTTTTTGCATGGGATTTTGAATTAAGCAATCGCTTGTAACCTGTTCGGCTTGCAAGCACAAATTGCTTTCAGCCCAACTGGTAGTCCCCCCTAAAATTACACCAGCTACACTACAGGAAGCCACAAGCAACAACAGTCTTTTAGTTTTTCTCTCCATAGATGGATGCGTCAATGTTGAAAGATGGTGATCATTCCTCAACTACTCTACACATCTATGCTAATTCTGTCAGCTGATTTTAGTCCTTAGATCCCGTTGGTGTTGTTTCCATCCCCTTGCGGGGAATTAGTCGTGTTTAACCCGCAAACAGGAATTGAACATATGAAATATACCATAATGTTTCCGTCCCCTTGCGGGGAATTGGTGGTGTCTAACAGTCAGACCTCAAGCGTTACGACGATGGTTCAGTTCGTGTTTCCGTCCCCTTACGGGGAATTGGTGGTGTCTAACTCTCGCATGACTCGCTTAATGCTGTTGCAATCCAGTATTGGTTTCCGTCCCCTTACGGGGAATTGGTGGTGTCTAACCTGAAGTTGCGCCAGAGGCGGCGTCTGCTGTGATTGTCGTCGTTTCCGTCCCCTTACGGGGAATTGGTGGTGTCTAACCCTTTAGGGAACGTATGCAATCAGGGTTACTACTCCCAAGTTTAA
>NZ_JAYGGZ010000002.1:0-57870 GCF_034931465.1 Anabaena sp. UHCC 0399
CAAATTGGCAAACTTTTGTAGCATCTATAGAAAAGATTCTTCGAGAGTTTGGTACAAACTATGTAATTAATTTTGTTTAGCTACTTATTGGATTCAAAAATAGCGTAATTAGGTACTTTTAAGACACACTCGTAAAAAAACCATTTACCAGGGGGGTAAGTGGGTTTACTAGAATATTCGCTCCCATCTGTATCAGACAAAAATTCTATGACAATTACGGGGATGTCTCCCTCTAATTGAGGGGTATAACTGCGGGTTACTTCTTCTCTACTGACTTTGATGTTGGGAATATATGCCCAATCTGGGGCTTTAACGACAGTTTTACCATTTAATGTGGCGCAAATACCATAATTTGTAGGTGTCAGGGCGTTGAGTGGCAGTTTTCCCGCTAGTTCCAGGCTTTGGGTGAGTGCTGCGGCGAGAAATGGTTGGTTGATGTTGTCCACTGGATCGTCTGGTAGCTTGTAATCATCGGGTAGCTTTTCCCAAGTGATTTGGTAGTTGGGGGTGATGATGGCTGTCATATTTATTAGGGGTCTGGGGGTGTAGAGGAAAGAAAAAATTATTTCTTCATACTTCTGTAACCTGTCACCTATTTCTATTCGTCTTCGTCTGGATCTAAATCTTCGTCTGTCAGTTCTTGATGGGGAATGGCGGCAATAATTGCATCTATGACTTTGGAGACTTGTAAAACTTCGATGTCAAAGTCGGGGAATTTTTGACCTTTAGGAATAATCGCTCGTTTAAATCCTAGTTTAGCGGCTTCTTTTAACCTCAGTTCCATCTGAGAAACGGCTCGCACTTGTCCGCCTAAGCCGACTTCACCAATTAATACTGTACCTGGATCAACGATGCGATCGCGGAAACTGGCGACGATCGCAATGGCAATACCTAAATCTACGGCTGGTTCTCCGACATTTAAACCCCCAGCAGACGCAACGTAAGAATCTAGTTTCGACATGGGTATCCCAACGCGCTTTTCTAAAACGGCGAGAATCTGCACTAAGCGGTTATAATCTATACCTGTACCAGCCCGACGCGGTGAGGGGTAACTGGTGGGGCTAACTAAGGCTTGCAATTCTACGACAATGGGGCGCGTCCCTTCGCACGCCACAACAATAGCTGTACCCGGTGAGGGATCGTCACGGTTGCCTAAAAATAACTCACTGGGGTTGAGGACTTGTTGTAGCCCATGTTCTACCATTTCAAAGATGCCGATTTCATGGGTTGCACCGAAGCGGTTTTTGACTGTTCTTAATAATCTATGGGAGGCAAAGCGATCGCCTTCAAAATACAGTACCGTATCTACTAAGTGTTCTAAAACTTTCGGCCCAGCGATCGCCCCTTCTTTGGTGACGTGTCCCACTATTAACATTGTGATGTCTTCGTGTTTTGCCACTTTCATCAACGCCGCCGTACATTCCCTGACTTGCGCTACTGAACCAGGTGCTGAGGTTAAAGCCGGGAAGAATACAGTTTGAATACTGTCAATTACGGTTACATTTGGTTTGAGAGAATCTACTTCTTTCAAAATTTCCTCTAAGTCTGTTTCTGGCAAGACGTATAAATCTGCACCTATACCTTCTGGTGATACTGCTGGCGATGTTGCTGCTGTTTCTTCTTCGGAATTTTCATCACTAACAACATTGAGCAGGTTTGTGACTCCTAAGCGAGAAGCTCTTAACTTAACTTGTTGTCCTGATTCTTCCCCAGAAACATAGAGGATACGGTATCTCTGAGCCAATTTATTGGATACTTGTAATAGCAAAGTAGATTTACCAATACCCGGATCGCCACCAATTAGCACCATCGAACCAGGTACTATTCCACCACCAAGCACCCGATCCAATTCTTCATAACCAGACTCCCAACGGGTGAGTTGGCGATCGCTAATTTGATCAAAGGTTAAGGAAGCTCTTGGTTTTGCTGGTTTTGGCTTATTACCAGTTTTCCCATGGCCTTGTGCTGCGTGCCAAGCACTTACTCCCCCACTGGGTATATCTACTGAAGATTGAATGCTAATCTGTTCTTCTAGGGAGTTGTAAGTACCACAAGCTGCACACTTACCAAACCACTGGGGAGATTCTGCTCCACATTCGTTACAAATGTAAAAAGTTTTAGGCTTTGCCATTCTTAAATATTAAATATTATTAAATATGTTAATTTTTCCTTAATTTCTGGTCTAATTAAAAATCCCATTAATAGAAGGATTTGCAGCTTTTTCCAAATCAATTGAGGGAATGATATCTTAATATTATGGTATTAAAAATTAATCATGAGAAATTTTAGTTAAGGAGCGTTGAGAAACTTGGAAAGTCATAAAGAAAAAATTCTGGTAGTAGACGATGAAGCCAGCATTCGCCGGATTTTGGAAACGCGCCTCTCAATGATCGGCTACGATGTAGTCACAGCAGGCGATGGAGAAGAAGCATTAGAAACTTTTCGTAAGTCTGATCCTGACTTGGTAGTTTTGGATGTGATGATGCCAAAACTAGATGGTTATGGTGTCTGTCAAGAGTTACGTAAAGAATCAGACGTACCTATTATTATGTTAACAGCCTTGGGTGACGTAGCCGATCGCATCACCGGGTTAGAATTGGGTGCTGATGACTACGTAGTTAAACCATTCTCTCCTAAAGAGCTAGAAGCACGGATTCGCTCAGTGCTACGACGAGTAGATAAAACCGGCGCGTCTGGTATTCCCAGTTCGGGAGTGATTCATGTTGGGAATATCAAAATTGATACCAACAAGCGTCAAGTCTACAAAGGCGATGAGCGCATCAGATTGACAGGTATGGAATTCAGCCTCTTAGAATTGCTAGTCAGCCGTTCTGGAGAAGCCTTTTCCCGTTCTGAAATTCTGCAAGAGGTTTGGGGATATACACCAGAACGTCACGTAGATACCCGTGTGGTCGATGTACATATTTCCCGCTTACGCGCGAAATTAGAAGATGACCCCAGTAACCCCGAATTGATTCTCACAGCACGAGGTACTGGCTATCTGTTTCAACGGATAATTGAACCCGGAGAAGAATAAAGTGTACAAAAGCCAATAGTTTTAGTTTCACTACTAATACTCATGGCTATTGTACAGACGCGATTAATCGCGTCTCTACTATTGATTAATGACCAATGACTAAATCTGATCCTAATCGAGTTTTGCGACGCTTACCCTTGGTAGTCGGTGGGTTAGGCTCTGTGCTTTTGCTGATTAACCGTTTATTGACACCAGAAATTACCAATTCCCAAGCGCGTGGTGATGTGTTGGGTGTAATTTTGAGTGCTGTGCTGATTTTAACTGGTTTAATTTGGCAACAAGTCCAGCCGCGATCGCCTGATGCTGTAGAACTGATTGGTGAAGAAGGTTTTGTGTTAGCAGATGATTTACCAGAAGCCGTGAAAACAGAACTAGCCTGGGCATCACATTTATTGTTAACTAATACGGTAACGCGATCGCTAGTAGTTTTCTACCAAGGCAAAGTTTTATTACGTCGCGGCATTCTGGGAAATAAATCAGAAGTAGTTCCAGGCACAATTGTTAAACGGGTTTTAGAAAAGCAACAGCCTGTGTATCTAGTAGCTTTATACGTCTACCCCGGAAGAATAGAATTTGATTATTTGCCAGAAAACACCCAAGGGGTAATTTGTCAACCAATTGGCAATGAAGGTGTATTGATTTTAGGAGCAAATGCACCCAGAAGTTACACAAAACAAGATGAAAATTGGATAGCTGGAATTGCTGATAAATTAGCAGTAACTCTCAAAGATTTTGAATTTTGAATTTCCCAAAGGAGTAATTGCTATGGTAACAACAGCACCACTTTCAGAAACAAGAACATTGCTGAAAAACATTAGCTGGCAAACGTTTAAAGCAATGTTAACAGATATGGGTAACGAAAGAAACTCACTACTTGCTTACGACAATGGAATAGTAGAAATCATGACCCCACTAATGCCACATGAGAACTCTAATCGCCTGATTGAAGGGTTAATTCTTGTGCTTTGTGAGGAATTTGGTTTAGAAGTCAAAACGACAGGCTCACTAACTCTAACACGAGACGACTTAGAAAAAGGAGGAGAACCAGATAGTAGTTATTATATTCAAAATGAATTTTTGGTTAGGGATAAAGAAAACATTGATTTAGATCAAGACCCACCTCCAGACTTAGTGTTAGAAGTAGATTACTCCCGTCCCAAAATAGATAAATTATCTCTCTATGCTGCAATGGGTATTCCTGAGTTTTGGAGATATAACGGCACTGTATTGCGGATTTATACTCTTTTAGAAAATCAATACTCAGAAGTTGAGCTTAGTCCTATTTTTGCCCCAGTATTGGTGAGGGCTATTCCCCGATTTATCCAAGAAAGCAAAAAAATGGGGCAACTAGCAGCAAAGAGTGCTTTTCGCACTTGGGTAAGAGAGCAAATTTCTGAAGCTTAACAAAGCATTTAGCTTTAACAATTGTGCAAAATTAAATAATACTTAAAATCAAAAGCAACATAAAGAACAAGTGTGATACTAGGCAAGAAATTTACAAAGTCTTGAAAGCAAGAGGTTGCATGAAATTTCCATCAGTATCAGTCAGTATTGGCTTAGGTGTGATCAGTAACTTATTGGTAGTCAGCCCCAATCTTATTTTCAATTCGACACAAGTCGTTGCTCAAGAAGTAGCCGCTTCTTGTCCTCTACCATCCGAAATAGCCGTCACTTTCCTGGATTCTAAATGTGAGGCAGTCACACTCAAGCAACCTCAAACTTTTTATCGCTACTATAGTAGCAATGATAATAAATATGGTAGGTATTTAACAACTGGTAAATACAAGAAAAATGTAGATGTAATCAGAAATTTAGCTCTTAATCAAGCATGGGGTAATCAAGCCACCATCAGACTAAAAGTAACTGTACCAGCAGGAACAACAGTTTATCAAGGCATTGTTGCTCCTCAAACACCCGCTTCATGCTATCCAGGTGGCGGTCAACAAACCTTTATTCAAGATTCCAAAGATCCCAATATCAAGTGGTCTGAAGGCAAAAATATCAAAGTGGAAGAGTTCAATTGTCCGTAAAATTCATGGAAACTCAAACAGAAAAATTTGTCAAACTGATTGACCAATCAGTTGAAATTGCTGAACAGATGCGTCATGAGTCTGAACACTCACAGCGTTTAAATAATGTGATCAGTGTTCTGCAATCTGTAAAAACTAAGATAGTCATTGGTCAGCTTGAACCATCAGGAGGAAAATCAACTCTTGGTTTAGCTCGTGAGGTATCTGATTGGATTGAGCCGTTAGATGCGCCATTACTAAAAGCTGTAGGTGCAGTAGAGGAATATTACCAAAAATACTTTTAGATTTACTACATAGCCTGTCTTAATGAGCATTATCGTCGTCTAACTACTGCGTCCTCTCTGGGTAAATAGTAAAATGTCCGGCGATAATGCTCATATTTAATATGTAAAAATAATTTTACAATTCAGAAATCCAACTTCTCACACGATTACTAATTATGCAAATAATCTACTGGCTACTAGTTGCTTTAATGATTGTAGGTATTATTGGTGCTGTAGTTCCCGCCATTCCTGGAACTAGTTTAATTTTAGTAGCCATTATTATTTGGGGAATAGTCAGTCATTCCTTTGTATCTATCCAAATACCTTTGATTGTGACAGGGATTGTGTTGATTTTAAGTATTGGAGTTGATTTTTTAGCAGGTTATATAGGTGCAAAACAAGCAGGTGCTAGCAAGTGGGGACAAATTGGCGCATTTGTGGGTTTTATACTTGGATTTTTCGGATTGCTACCAACTTTACCCGTAGGTGGCCCATTGTTAGGTATTTTATTTGGCCCGTTATTGGGAGCAATTATTGCTGAGTATATTTACTGTCGTCAACTGGGATTAGCGATTAAAGCAGGTATAGGTATTGTTGTTGGCACAGTCGTCGGTAATTTGATTCAAGGATTATTAGCGATCGCAGCTTTCGTAGTTTTCCTAGTCACAACCTGGCCGCAAGTCTTCGGTAACTAGACTGAATCTAAAACATTGATTCTGATTTACTTTTGTTATCGAATAATTTTCAATGACAGAACTAGGATGCGGTAGAAAATGAGATGTAACTGATTCGGTACTCTCAAATAAAAATAATGACAATCAATTCAATTTCGCACAAATACATATGTCTTCTTCCCTGTTTTTTTCAAGACAGTTGTTAAACTGTCACACAATAAGAAAGCAGATTTTTTCACGTTAGCGGCTAACGCTTAACAGTCGACAATAAATTAATAAAGTCATCTCCTAATAGATAGATTGTTTATAAACTCAACGTAAATATTTAGACAACAAAACTTGAATCATTGCAGTATCAGCAGTTTCACTCGTTTCTAAAAGACGTTTTTATGAGCAGAAGAATTTATACTGGGAAGTAGAAAAATGTCTTTATGTAAAAAACACAAAATTTGCAGCATAGTTTACGTAATTTTCAATAAATACGCATTACTTAAGTAATTTTTAGGTGCTAGACTTTGTATTGAGAGTACAAACAAAACTAGTAATTTCACTAACACTCAAGAACCACAGGAAAACCAAATGAAAGTTAAAAATATATTCATCTCTACCGGCCTCGTTCTCAGTGCTGTCTTAGGTGTTTCTAGCAATGCTCAAGCTGCTAGTTTCACTACTAATCTTAACCCAGCTTCTAATCCTCCCCTAGGAGACGTTATCTTGGATTCTATTGAGCAGGATGGAGTGACCCTTCTTCCCTTAACAAACCTTCTGTTAGTCAATAACGCCACGATAAATTTCAACACACCAAAAACTCTTGTCCTTAATAGTGGTGCAGCCAGCACTGATAGAGGGGAGAATGCTACTAATCCTGGTTTTGCGCCAAATGAAGATCCCACAGCAGGAGAAATTGCCGCGTACTTAGGTAACTACAACCTAAACAATATCGTCGATTCTGAAGACACACCCGCTAGTAGGTTTGATATTGATGTATTCTTTGAAGCTTCCGTTGCCTCAGATAGCCGTGGATTAGACAGCTTCTTCTTTTATGAGCGCGGTCTAAATAGCGACATCGAAGTGCGAGGGATTGACGCTAACGGAAATCTAGTAGGTAATAGCTATAAAATTACTCGTGGCCTGTGGACTGATGCTGGCTATAGCATTGACACCACAGAAGTTCCAGGCGCACAACCTGTAGGATCTTATGGAGTTAGCTATGCAAATTTAGGATTGGGTTCTAACGTAGTATTGAGCGGTCTGAAATTAATATCTGACAGCGGTTTTAACGGCCCTGATTTCAAAGTGTTTGCTAATGCAGGTTTTCAAGAGACTAACACAGTACCTGAGCCTACCACTATGATTGGTTTAGGTGCAGTAGCTGGGCTGGCTTTGGTGCGTCGTCGTCAGATGAAAAAAAGCTCTGTGTAAAATCTTGTTTTAGCCAATAATCTATTCACATTTTCTCAGTGCATAACTTTTTTGGTTCAAAATAGGGTTGCATTATAGTTAACCGCAGAGATAAAATCTGTTTACTAAACAGAAATATTGAGTAAGTTTCAAACCCGCGCAAGCGGGTTTTGTATTTGTTGGATATACAGCGCGAGTGCAACTCCTACAACGATCGCACAGCTTTCTTAAGCAACACTAATTCCATAATTAAAAGACTGAGTGAATTCTGCAAAAGATAAGTCAATAAAACCGTCGTTAGTACCATTGAGAGTCTTACCATCTACACCCCAAGGATTTCGCACTACAACCCGTTGCTGACCACTAGTGTCGATGTAAGTATTTGTCAGTGAATAAGCATGGTTACTTGCAATATATTTGCTATCACCACCCACTCTGGCGGCTGTTAGAGCCTGACCATTTGCTAAAGCTGTTTCTAGAGTCGAAAAACTAACTTTGCTGATACTATAGTTAGTGGTTGACCGTCCTGTCACAAATTGAAGAGGAGCAAAAAGATTTGTTCCATTACCAATCACATTATAACCAGGTTGACTAGTTCTCGATTCCAGCCATTGAGCATAAGCTTTTTCTACTAAAGCCACCCAAAGAACGCCATTATTTCTCTTAGCAGCGATACTTGTAGCAATCCGACGATCAACTGTCACATATTCTGCTGCACCGTTAGAGTAAAAGCGCATGGTGTATGTGTTATCACCATTATCTGTGATCATGCTATTAATCAGAGAACTAGAAGTGTTGCCTGCATCATTAAACTGGCGACCAAAGGTTGCACCCAAAGCGGCTAAAAATGTGCAATTTCCTAACTTTCCTTGGTCAATATCACCAATTCGCGCTTCGCCAGAACTTCCAAACAAACTACCTGTTGGCACAGTATAAGTGAGATTTGTGCCATTAAAGACAGGTGTGGGTGCTATTGTTCCTAAAAACCAACGACCAACTAAATTTGACTCAAAGTTACTAGCAGCCATGTCTACAGTCGCACCATTAGCAACCTGTGTCGATAGCCATTTCACAGAATCTTGCATAGTGAAAGGTGTGCTTGCACCTAACAAAGTCTTGAGGTCTTTTACCTCCTTAACATCAATAGCAGAATTATCTTGAGCATTTCTAAAGATATTCAGCATATCCTGACGACTTAAATCGCCATCAGATGCTAAGGAACGTACCAATGTAATGATTTGTTGGTCGAGTAGATTTTGACTGAACCAATCTTGAACCAGAGTCGATGTTGTTGTCGGTGCTGTGGTCGATGTTGTCGTTGGTGCTGTGGTCGATGTTGTTATTGGTGCTGTGGTCGTTACGGTAAATGTCTGCTTGACTGTATTGCTTACAGCACCAGTCTGATCGTAAGCTTTCCCCTGAAGAGTATAGTTACCAGCCGCCAAATTCAAGTCTTTCAGGGACAAACTGTAGCTGAAATTTGCCTTACTTGCATTGCTAGAATCGGCGGTAAATACAGTAGCATCAGCCACATTTAGCCATGTTCCATCTGCTCTTTGAATACGAAAATCTACCTTTGAGATATCGCTAACACCGTTTTTATCCGATACCCAAGCATTGTTGATACTGAGGTTGTCCGTTGTATTAAGACTAGTGCTATTGAGATTAAACTCTAGTGAAGTTGGGGCAAAATTTTCAAAGATTTTCAGATTGTAGTTAGTATCACCACTTTGAGAATAGACTCTAATGAAATAATTGCCAGCATTTAAAGTATGCTTAATTAATTCACTTCTATGTCCACCCTGATAAGAACCAGTGATAATTTCACCACTATCAATCAAACCATTGCTGTTGGCATCTTTAATGATCTGTGCATTTACATTAGCATTCAAATCATCAACAAGAACATTTAGACTACTCCGTCCAGCTAGACTCAAACTATAGAAATCATCGATATCTGACGAACCCACCCAGTCACTGAAAGTCTGAATATTGGTGGTAAGAGTTATCTTTTTGGCAGTATTTAATGTGTTACCTGCATTATCAATAGGCATAAATATCCTTCCTTACATAGCTATAAAATGGGGGAATCTGCACCCTTCCACCTATGTAAAAAACTAGTTTTTACAATCAAAAAAAAACAAAATTAAGCTTTTATTAAGTTTGTTCTTAAAGATTGATAAAAACCAGGGGACATCCACGCAATATAAAATTTATGGTATAAGCACTTAATTTAAGAATAAATATGCAGTTAAGCCATAACAAATCTTTTTAAAGAAGATGGTATTACGGAGAGTTGTTAATTTTCTCTGCTACATATAATACAACTAGTTTATGATATCTTTCGTTAAAAAACCTTATTTTATACCTGTATGAAGAAACTCTTGCAAGAAGTGGTCTGACTATTGATGTTTTGATGCGTAATTCCTGTTCCAAATTCAAAATACAAAATTAATGTGAGTTCGGTAGATTATCAAAAATCCCTCTCTACCTTTTACATACAAGTTCTATTCGCCCTCAAGTTAAAGCTTCGGGGTACACAAACAACGCCCATAAACATGGGTGGGCTAAATACAGAAAAAACCAATTAGCCTAGGTCAGCAGACTTAGTTTGTATAGCCTCAGACTTCTAGTCTGTGGTATTTTGAGCTTTGAAAGAGAGGGTCTTAAACCCTTGAAGTTACGATCACTCAGTCAAAATAGGGAAACTTATGTAAAAAAACATATAATTTCCAGCTTGGTTTACATAATTTTCAATAAATACCTATTACTTAAGTAATTTTGAGGTGATAGACTCTGTAATGAAAGTAACGCTCTTTTATTATTCTGGTTAAAAAAAATCTAGCTCAATTTTTAAACATCAGATACCGTAAGGGTTTAAACGTTTATTTTCAGACTAAATAGCTAAAATTAAAATTTTTGGTAACGAACCAATGAAAGTTCAAAATATACTCACCTCTGCTGTAGTGGCTTTGAGTGCAGCTTTAGCTATGTCTAGCACTGCTAAAGCTGCTAGTTTCATAACCAACTTTACGCCAAATCCTGCTAATCCCCAAGAAGATATTTTCTTGACATCTATTCAACAGGGTGGACAGACCCTTCTTCCCTTCACAAACCTTCTGTTAGTCAATGACGCGAGAATAAATTTCAATACACCAAAAACTTCTGTTCCAAATAGTGGTGCAGCCAGTACTGATAGAGGTGAACTGGCTACTAATCCTCTTGGTTTTGCCCCAAATGAAGATCCAACAGGAGCAGAAATTGCGGCATACTTAGGTAACTACAACTTAAACAATATCGTTGATTCTGAAGACACACCCACTAGTAGGTTTGATATTGATGTATTCTTTGAAGCTCCCGTCATAGCAGATAGCCGTGGATTAGACAGCTTCTTCTTTTTTGAGCGTGGACTAAACAGTGATATCCAGTTACAAGCGATCGACATTAACGGCAATCTAGTTGGTAGTAGCTATAAAATCACTCGTGGCAAGTGGACTGCTGCTGGCTACAGCATGGATACCACAGAAGTTCCAGGCGCACAACCTGTAGGATCTTGGGGAGTTAGCTATGCAGATTTAGGATTAGGTTCTGACGTAGTATTGAGCGGGTTGAAATTAATATCTGAGAGTAGCTTTAACGGCCCTGATTTTAAAGTGTTTGCTACTGCTTCTTTCTGTTGTGGACCAATACCAATACCTGAACCTACAACCATCATTGGCTTAGGTGCAGTTGCGGGGCTTACCTTGGTGCGCCGTCGTCAGATGAAAACTAAAAAAATATAAGAGTTTGAACGCTACGCAAGAACAAGCTTTTCAGTTGAATCTTGCGTAAGTTCTGAAAGTATTATTGAACTGAATCCAATGATTTTTTAGCTTCAGTGGCGATCGCTTCTACTTGATCATTTGTTAGAGTTTCTAAAATAGACTTAGCCTCTGCACCACCTAACCGAGTCAAAGCCTGTACAACTCTATAACGCATCTGCCAATCAGGGTTGGTAGCGTAAGAAGCTAACAAAGGAACTGCTTGTAAATCTCCCAACTCACCCATCGAACTAATTGCCGCAGTTTGGACTAGTTCCACATCAGAAGAAAGAGCTTCCTTCAGTAATTCAAATGATCGCGGATCTCCCAATTCTCCCAGAGCAGCAATAATACTGAATTGTACTAGCCACTCAGGGGTTGTGTGATAAAGTTGCTGCAAATCTTCAAAAGCAGCGTGTAATTTCAACGCACCCAAGCAATCTGCGGCTGCGGCTTGTACATCAGCTTCTGGATCACTTAATAAAGCACGCAATAAATCCAACGATAAGTCTAAGTCCTGAGTTCCGAGAGTATCGAACTGACTCACTGCTGAATAGCGAACGCGGGAATTACTATCACCAATAGCAATTTGCACGAGTTCAAACGCAGTAGTAGGTTCAAGTTCACGGATTTGATTCACAGCACGTAAGCGATCGCCCAAATCTTCAGAACTGAGCAATTGTCTCACAGACTCAGGAGTTATACTCATTTAATTATCCTAATTTTTAAAAGTGGTTTAAAAAAGTCAATAGTCCAGTATAAAAATAACTAGCTAATGACTAATGACTAGTGACTCATAACTAATCTTGACTAGCAGCCATCGCCCGCACAATGTCACCACGAGTAATAATCCCAATGACTTTATCTGTGTTATCTATTACAGGTAAGCGATGAACATTGCGATCGTGCATTAGTTGTGCTGCTTGTTTTACAGTTTGATCGGGAGTGATAGTAACAGGATTTTTGCTCATCACTTCCCCAACGGTTTGTCCTAAAGCTTTATGCAGATCGCGTTCGTAGACAGCAGGATTTTTTAAATAAATTACACTATCCAAAAACATGATATATGCCGGAGGTGTTACACCAGTTTCTTGCCACATCAAGTCAGTTTCTGAGATAATACCCAACAATTTACCGACATCATCGACAACAGGTAGGCCGCTGATGCGTCGTTCTGCCAGGATTTGGATTGCTTCTGGAAGCGGAGTAGCTGGCCGGACAACAATTGGCTCAGGACTCATTATATCGGCAACACTTTTAGGCATTGATTTGCTTACACCCTTGATCACAGTCTCTGCGAATATTGTAGAAAATTCAGTGACTCAACCTGATTCAGTTAATACATTGTTACGGTAATGGGGACAAATCAATTCAAAATTCAAAATTCAAAATTCAAAAACTGGGGACTGGGGAAAAGAAAGCAAGGGGAGCAGGGGGAGAAAAATACAATGCCCACCCACTCACTACTCAATACTCAGCACCGGCTAAACGCCGCGCTACCGCTAACAGCACTCACCACTCTCTTTCAATGCAGCAATAATCTGAGTATTTGCTTGGGGAAAAGTAAACTGTTCCAACTCGTCTAAATTCACCCAAAGCACTTCATCACACTCTAGAGGTTGAGGAACACCTGAAAGCAGGTGACAGTGATGTACTGTTAAGGTGACACGTAAATGAGTATAAGTATGGTCAATAGTAATCAGATGCTCTCCTACCTCAATTACTATTCCCAGTTCTTCGTAAATTTCTCTTTTAATACATTCTTCCACAGTTTCGCCAAACTCGATTTTACCACCGGGAAACTCCCATAAACCACCCATTGAGCCTTCTTGACGACGACGATCAATTAAAATTTGCTGCTGATCATTCCAAATTACGGCAACACCAATAATTTTGTGTGGTGGTAGAGTCGTGGTTTTGTTCATGACTATTGACTACTAACTATTGACAAATAACAAAACTCGGCAGATTTTTTAGTATCTACCGAGTTTTTACTCATTTAAAAATATAAACTGCTTTTAGCTGATCTACACGTTTAATTGTGTCGTTTATTTCGTATAAATATCATCAGAGACAAGTAGCGTTAGCGTTCAAGATATTGCTGCCAAATTTCGCTAACGCTTGTTTGATGGGACAGGAGTTTGTGGGGATTCCGCATAAAACTGCTCTTCAGTATTTTGTGCTGGTAATTTTACTGTTGAACTGCGGCTTGACAACATGAAATTGCTATTCAACTTCGTGATTATTACTTTCAGTTCCGTGCATTACTTTTTCAAAGTTCATTCTTTGCTCGGCATTTCGTAAAAAATAACCACTAATCATTGCAGATGCTAACATCCGTCCTAGACTTTCCCGATTGGTAGTAATGGTAATGTCAAAGTGTTCAGAAGGTAGGTTGCCCAACAGTCCTACTATATTACGCTCCATCACTTGAAAAACTTCAGGAGAGGCTGGTTTTGATAGCTGGTTTACTGTTTCTGGGTTTAATGACTTAACATACTGCCAGAGTAGATTGCTTGTTTCTGATTCACTGTCGAAAAATTCTGAAACTCGGTTAGATGGGTTACTCACTTTGTACCTCCTGTACTACCACTGTTGAATGTGGTGTTAGTGACTTTACTAGGCTGAGGTCTTTTATTTAACTTGACTTCACAAGCCATTTAGTGTTCCTGTCAAATAATGTAACAAGTTAATTTGTCATCAGGAGTGGGTGTAACCGTACATTAAAGAGGGGATTTTCTCGCCTTAATTAAGTCAAATGGTTAATATTCATTAGAAGTATAGTCTGTTACAGTGCAAGATCACTAACAATAGTGAAAATTAACACTTTTGCCGAAACAAGCAAAGATGTAGGGTGCGCTTGGCTGCATTTTATTACAGCGAAGCGCACCCTGCGAGCTAATGACTAATCACTAATGACTAACTTGCCAAATATTCATCCATACAGGCTTTAGACTTACGTAGTTTAGTTAAAGCTTCTCTTTCAATTTGCCGTACTCGTTCGCGGCTAATGTTGAGAATTTCACCTATTCTTGCCAAAGTTAAAGCCTGTCCATCCATTAATCCAAAACGGAGTTTAATCACCTCTCTTTGTTGAGGGGTAAGTTGCTCCATGAGGCGATCTAGGTCGTAAGATAGGGAGGATTGCATGACAAAATCTTCTGGAGAAGCACCGGGGTCTTCTAGCATTTCTCCTAATTCAGTGTCGTAGTTATCTCCTAAGCGCAAGTCTAAAGATAAGGGTAAGCGTGCTTTTTCTAGGTATTCTCGTACCTGCTTAGGTGTTAATTCTAATTCACTGGCTAGCTCAGATGCGGTGGGAGCGCGTCCTAATCTTTGAGATAGGTGGCGTTGCGCTTTTTTAATTTTGTTAAGCTTCTCGGTGATGTGAATTGGTAGGCGGATAGTACGCGCTTTTTCTGCGATCGCACGGGTGATAGCTTGGCGAATCCACCAATAGGCATAGGTAGAAAATCTATAACCTTTAGTGGGGTCAAATTTTTCTACACCCCGTTGCATCCCAATACTGCCTTCTTGGATTAAGTCCAGTAAATCGACATTGCGTTTAATGTACTTTTTGGCAACGGATACCACAAGCCGCAAATTAGCTTCCACCATTTTGCGTTTAGCAATTTCGCCTTCTGCGATGACTTCGTTTAATTGTGCCGTGTCTAACTCTGCCGCTTTTGCCCACTCTTCTAAGCTCGGCTCATAACCTAACTTATTGAACAGTTCCTCACGCACCTCCTGCAATGTGGATGAACGCTGTACCTGTTTACCATAAAAAATTTCTTCCTCGTGGGTTAAGAGTGGTACACGGCCAATCTCACGCAGGTAAGTCCGCACGAGGTCTGTGGCTGTCTGAGCGGTCTTCATGGCGCTACTCTTTGGTAATGTTGGACTTGTTGGTAGGGTCATCAACTGATAGATGCTCTTTGCCTGTGCTACCCAGTCAAGCTGGGCTGTTTGTTATCTGTTGAAATTTATACAACCGATGAATCTCGGCTGTTATATCAATCTAAGTAGGTCTTTAACTGCTAGAAATTACAGTTATTTCCTAGGCTGCACAAGTATCTAGGGTTAGATAAAAGGTAGCGAGACGAAGTTTTTTGTATCTAAATATTTGTTAACAATTGTAACATTTATGAGAGGCTTTGGTGTACTGAGTAATCATAAATTTTTGAAGTCATGAAGATTTAGTAAATCAATCCATCTCAGTGTACTATGTACTATTAGAATAGTACACTAAATGCAAATACACATCCCACTCATAATTAATAAATGTTCGTGATATTGTCTGTTTTAGGTCTTGCACACCAGTTATTCTCCTTAAGCAACTAAATGCACTGAATTCCTTTGACTCTTACTGGTTGGTGAAGTTTCCGCAGAGAATGATCACTTCCTCATATTTGTTAAAATATCTCAATGAAAACCATAATTATTTTTCTATAATAATTACTTAATTTTCCTTGTAAATACTGCTTTGTGTAGATTCCATATGGGTACTGGGGATTGGGGACTGGGGTATGGGTAAAATCTCCCTCCCCTACACCCCTATACCCCTAGCTACAGATTTGAGCAGTAGTCTTGAATGACTTTTACGTCTAAAGTCGTATTTTGCATGGAACGGATTGCCGCAACGGTAGCTTTAGCCCCGGCGATAGTGGTGATGATGGGGATTTTGTAGGCTAAACCTGTGCGGCGGATTAATCTAGCATCGGTTTGGGCTTCTTCTCCAGAAGGAGTGTTAATAATCAGTTGGATTTTCTGATTTTTGATGGCATCGATGACGTGGGGACGACCTTCATGCAGTTTCAGCACTAACTCGACATCCACACCATGCTCCTTTAAGACTTGGCGTGTACCAGAGGTAGCCATCACCTGGAAGCCTAAATCAATAAATTCTTTCACGACAGGAACGGCGGCGGATTTATCGCGATCGCTCATGGAGACAAACACAGTTCCCGTTAGTGGTAAACGCTCTCCAGCACCTAATTCTGCTTTGGCAAAGGCGCGACCAAAATCGCTATCTATGCCCATTACCTCACCAGTGGAGCGCATCTCTGGGCCTAATATTGTATCAGTTCCAGGGAATTTATTAAAGGGTAACACGGCTTCTTTGACTGCAATGTGCTTGGGGATGACTTCTTGGGTGAAATTCAGTTCTTCTAAGGTTTTCCCCGACATAATTAAGGATGCTAACTTCGCTAAGGGTACACCTGTTGCTTTTGAGACAAAGGGAACTGTCCGAGAAGCACGGGGGTTAGCTTCCAGAATATATACTTGGGGCGAATAACTACTAGCACCAATGACGGCAAACTGAATATTCATCAATCCAATTACAGACAAGGCTTGTGCTAGTTCTACCGTCCAAGTGCGGATTTGATTGAGAACGGCTGGTGGGAGGGAGATTGAAGGCAGAGAACAAGCTGAGTCTCCTGAGTGGATACCCGCTTGCTCAATGTGTTCCATGATGCCACCAATCACTACTCGTCCGGTGTGATCGGCGATCGCATCTACATCAACTTCAATGGCGTTTTCCAAAAACTTATCAATTAAAATTGGATGTTCTGGCTCGACCTGTACCGCAAAGGTCATATAACGTTCCAATTCTGTATCAGAGTAGACGATTTCCATCGCCCTACCACCCAACACGTAACTAGGACGTACTACCACCGGGTAGCCAATGCGTTTAGCCACAATGAGCGCGTCTTCATAACTCCGCGCAATTCCATTTGGCGGTTGAGCAATATTTAACTGTTTGAGAATCTTCTCAAATCGTTCCCGGTTTTCAGCCCTGTCAATAGAATCGGGTGATGTTCCCCAAATTTTGGTGACTGAGGATGGGGAAATTTCCGCCGTCTCTAGCTGTTGCAAATATTCTTGCAATGGTAAAGCTAGTTTTAGTGGTGTTTGTCCACCAAACTGAACGATGATCCCGACAGGATTTTCAGCTTCGATGATGTTAAGTACATCTTCTTTCGTTAATGGTTCAAAGTAGAGGCGATCGCTAGTATCGTAATCGGTGGATACTGTCTCTGGGTTTGAGTTGACCATAATCGTCTCATAGCCTGCACCCTTCAAGGCATAGGCGGCGTGACAACAACAATAGTCAAACTCAATTCCTTGGCCGATGCGGTTGGGGCCGCCTCCCAAAATCATCACTTTGGGCTTGGTGGCTGGGATAACCTCGTCTTCTTCTTCGTAGGTTGAGTAGTAATAAGGTGTAAAGGCTTCAAACTCAGCTGCGCAGGTATCGACAGTTTTGTAAACGGGTGTGATACCTAATTGTTTGCGGTAGGTGCGAACTTCATCTTCGGTGGTTTTGGTAGCAAAGGCAATTTGGCGATCGCTATATCCGTCGCGTTTAATTTCATACATTTGCTCCTTTGTCAACTGTTTTAGAGGTGTGCGTTTAAGGAATTTTTCCACCTCTAAAAGTTGCTGCATTTTATCTAAGAACCAAGGGTCAATCCCAGTAAGTTCGTAGATTTCTTCACTGCTAATCCCCAATTGCAAAGCATGGCGCACTGCAAAAATGCGATCGGGGTTGGGTGTGCGTAACTGGGCGCGAATTTGTTCGCCACTGGGCAATTTTTCTGCTTTGTCACAACCCCAACCCGCGCGGCCGGTTTCGAGAGAACGCAGGGCTTTTTGGAAGGATTCGTTAAAAGTCCGCCCAATAGCCATTGCTTCCCCGACAGATTTCATTTGGGTGGTCAGGACGGGTTCTGAACCGGGGAATTTTTCAAAGGCGAAGCGGGGGACTTTGGTAACAACGTAATCAATAGTTGGTTCAAAGGAAGCTGGGGTTTTCTTGGTGATGTCGTTTTTAATTTCATCCAAGGTGTAACCGACAGCCAACTTGGCCGCCATCTTCGCGATGGGAAAACCAGTAGCTTTGGAAGACAAGGCGGAACTGCGAGAAACGCGGGGGTTCATTTCAATGACGACGACATCCCCATCCACTGGGTTAACGGCAAATTGGATATTAGAACCGCCAGTTTCTACGCCAATTTCACGGATGATTTTAATCGCCATGTCCCGCAGCCGTTGATATTCTTTATCGGTGAGGGTTTGGGCTGGTGCAACGGTGATGGAATCGCCTGTGTGAATCCCCATCGGGTCGATATTTTCGATGGAACAGATAATCACAACGTTATCTGCAAGGTCGCGCATCACTTCCAATTCATATTCTTTCCAGCCGAGGAGGGACTGGTCAATGAGAATTTGGGAAACGGGACTCGCATCAATCCCGACTTGTGCCATTTCCTCAAATTCTTCTTGGTTGTAGGCGATACCGCCACCCGTACCACCCATTGTAAAAGCTGGACGAATAATTAAAGGGTAAGTGCCGATTTTACGCGCGATCGCTTTTGATTCTTCTAAGGATGAGGCTGTACCACTGGGACAAACACTCACCCCAATCTTTGCCATTGCTTCGTTGAATAATTTCCGGTCTTCGGCTTTTTCAATCGCCTCTAACTTCGCGCCAATTAATTCAACATTATATTGATCTAACACACCATTTTTCGCCAGGGTGACAGCTATGTTGAGGGCTGTTTGTCCACCCATCGTTGGTAGTAGAGCATCTGGACGTTCTTTCTCGATGACTTTTGCGACTATTTCTGGTGTTAGAGGTTCAATGTAAGTGCGATCGGCTGTTTCCGGGTCGGTCATGATTGTAGCTGGGTTGGAGTTGACCAACACCACTTCATAACCTTCTTCTCGCAATGCTTTACAGGCTTGAGTGCCAGAATAGTCGAATTCACAGGCTTGGCCAATCACAATTGGGCCAGATCCTAATAACAGTATCTTCTGGATGTCTTGACGGCGGGGCATAGTCGTTGGGTTGGAGTACGAGAATACAAAGTCCTGATTATTTTAAGGTTCTTTCTCTCTACTAGTGTTGTTTATTATTAAGTTTTCTAGGTTCGGTGACACAGGAGGGTAAACCGGGATGCTCCCCAATACTGCCAGGGTTAGCGCAGTGTGGGGTTTCCTTCCATCAACCCAATCTACAATCTTTTTGCATCCCTTTAATCCCCCTAATAGATTACAGGCGATGATAAATTGCGAGCCACTTGCTATAAGTCGGGAAGTCCGCCCAAAGCAGTGGCTTGGCTTTGAAACCTGGTCGGTAGGTTTCAAAGCCTTAATTTTCTATTAGTCCACCTGCGTGGACTTCCCTACGGGATATATTCGCCCAAAACTTTTCCAACATTCTCTGAGACTTGAGAACCCCTTTTTCTCAAAGAAACGGAGGTTCTTGGCTTTGAATAATGATTTATGAATGCTTTTTTAGTCAAGATTAATTTTTATTCTGTCTTTATACTAATTAAAGCAAATTTCGGAATTAAGTTAATTCAAAATTATTCTCAATAATCAAAGTTAGCGTCAGAGCGATCGCTAGTTTAATCTAATATTTTTTAACATCAAAACTAGGTTTTTAGATATATGCGACTAGAAAATAAATCCAGTTCAAAAAGTGCAAATACTTATTAAATAGAATATTGCTAATATTTTGCAATTGTTTCATGTTAATAACCATAATAAAAAAGGCAGAAAGTATTGATACTTTCTGCCTTTTTTCATATTCTTGTAAAACGTAGTCCTGTAAGATTACCTTCTGTCTATAGATGACTAGAGGTAAATTATCTCAACATTAATTCTGGGCAGGTTGAACAAAACCCAAGGTTAAGCTATCTTTAGCCAAGAAGTGAGCTATATGATAAGCTCTTTCCTCAGTTTTTAACAGAATCTTTTCGTACATATAGCGTGTACCACGATCGCCCAAACTCTCTGCTTGAGCAGCTTGGCGGCGAATAACGTTGATGATAGACTGTTCTGCTGCTAGGTCATTTTCTAACATCTTGCGAGAAGAATAGACACCATCAGATTCTTGCTCAAAACAGGTTAATTCTGCCAACTTGCTGAAAGTAGCTGCTGGTACACCACCTAATCCATTTAATCGTTCACCTATTTCATGGATGTGGTCTTGAACTTGATTATAGCTGTCATTAAAAAATTCATGCAGTGAGTAAAATTCTGCACCTTCCACTACAAAATGATGCTTTTGATACTGCACGTACAATGCTTGAAAGCTAGCTAAAACAACGTTTAATCCTTCAGTAACTGGAGCAGTTACGCTGCGATCTAGTAAGACTGGATTGTCGTAAACTTGACCAAAATTTTGCAATAAAGTTTGCGTATCAGCCATTATTCTCCTCTCTTTTAAACAGTCAAAGTTTGTAACCGTTTATTTCCTACATATTAACATCATAAAAATAAAATCCGCCTCTATCAATAGCATATATTTGGGAATTTTCTGTCGCTAAAATTTCCAAGCTAATTATCTTCTTGAAATAGATATACATACCTTAATTAAGATTTAATTAACGCTGTTTAGCTATTAAGCGATGTATTCAGATTTTTTGGTATTTAAGCTATCTATAGACAAGCAAAGGATTATATCTCTAGTCAGTGATATGTTTTATACAACCCAGAACCCCGCTTTCTTGAAGAAAGCGGGGTTCTTATAGGCGTAAATTCTCATCCCTAGAACCGATTGGCTATCTAGTGTGATTATTTTCACTTTTCATATGTATCTACATAAATCTGGAAAAATTTAGGCAGTTTCTCTGGAATCACTATGCTAGGCGAGTGTCACTATTGGTTTTAGTGGAGAATTATTACAGAATTTTTATTTTTTTTAGCAAGATAACTGAGAATTGTTTGCACTTAGGTTATTCTAAATAAAAGAGGCTGCACCTTCAAAAATTTTAAATATGGGGAGTAGCTGTACTATATTTATTGCAATTTACTTGCACTTTGAGGGCTATTCACTTGAAATCATTTCTTTCACAAATCGAGCAAACTTACGTTGTAGAAGTGAATTGGCTAGACCGTTGGCAGATTTATCAACGTTTGCAAGAGCTAGATATTCCCTGTTGGTGTGAGGCTAGCCAACCATTGAAAGTTAAAATTAGCTCTCCTGTCGCTGCTATTCAGCTTTGGAGTGTAATTAGACAGTTCACAGCTTCTCGCCAAGATTTAATTTCGACTCTAAAACGAAGTTGCTAAAGCCCGTAATGGCTGTTGTGACCGACTCTACCAAATGGATCAAGTTTAAAGTTAGTTAAAAAAGGGTAAAAGAATATGAGTGTATGTCAAAGCAAAGAAGTATCACAATTTTGTCTTGAAGGTAAATTTATTGAATTTGTAATTAAGGATGGTTATAAGCTCAAAGGCTTGTTACTAGGTACTTATGACGGTGAATATTATATTAAACTCGCTAAAAATTTAAGGTATGCTTTTGACTTGCGTTTGCAGCCAGGGACTTGGTTACAAGTAGTTGGGGAAAAAAAGTGCGATCGCAAAGGTGGTAAAGTTGCATTCAAAGCTGAACGTGTTATGGCCGCTACAGGTAACACCTCTGCAACAACCCAGCCACAACCGCCTAAGACAAAAGCCACAATTTTGATGTGTCAAAAGTCTGATTGCATGAAACGTGGTGGTAAAACTCTTTGCCAAGCCCTAGAAGCAGCGTTGAGCGATCGCGGACTCGAAGACCAAGTTACTATTAAAGCAACTGGTTGTATGAAAAACTGCAAAGCTGGGCCGAACATAGTCATGCCAGATAAAACTCGCTACAGCCGCATTCAAGCCGATCAAGTCCCATTATTAATGGATAAGCACTTTGCTCGTCATAATCGAGAAGAACAGCACCCAGCAATATCTCAACCAAATTTAAATGAAGCTTTTGCTAAAGTATCAGCAATTTAATGATAAATTCTTTTAAGAGGTATTTAGTGTGTTCTCTTAATACTTGGCTTTAATTTTTGCAAAAAATTAGTAATAGGTATAATTTGCTATTTGTAGCAGTGTGACCATTACCCCCAAGATCATTTGTAGAGACGTTGCAATGCAACGTCTCTACTAGTGAAATAATTAAAAATCTTGGAAGTAGAACCGATAAAACTAAGTACCGCTTTGCGGGTGGAAATTTAAACGCAGAGGGTAAAAGAAGTAGGCAGAGAGTTCGCTACGAATCAATGAAATACTGTACTAAGCTATATAGAATCAAGGTAGCGACGCAGTTGACTACTGAAACTATCAATTACCGTCACAACCACCAACAGCACCAGCATCATGGTTGTGGCTTTGTTATACTCGAAGCCATCAATATAACTTTTCAACTGAAACCCGATACCACCTGCACCGACTACACCCAACACTGAAGCAGCACGAATATTGTACTCAAACATCCATAATGTGTAGCCTAAACCCAGGGGTAAGACTTGCGGTAAAATCCCATACTGGGCAATTTGCACTCTGGATGCTCCCATCACTTGCAAAGATTCTAAGGAGCGATGATCAACCGCTTCAATTGCTTGTTGGTAAAACTTAGCTAGGTAGCCGATAGTATAGATTCCCAAAGCTAATGTACCTGCGGGTGCGCCTAAGCCTGTAGCAGCTACAAAAATTAAGCCCAAAATAATTGAAGGGACAGAACGGACGGCATTTTGCAGCAAATTCGCCAACCACTGTAACCAACGAGGTGCGACATTATTGGCACTAGCTATAGCAATAGGTACAGAAATAATTGCACCAATGGTAGTTCCCCATAGAGACATCTGCACAGTTTCAATCAATGCTTTAACTGCTATATCAATAACTGCGGGATCGGGGGGAAATAATCGGGAGATGAAATCGGTAATGTAAGGCCAACTAGAACGCAACAATTCAAAATCAACCTTCAGACCCTGCAACGCCCAACCATAGACTATCACCAGAATTAATAAAATGAGTAATGGTTTCACCCAAGGGTAGCGACGAAGGAGTTTTGAATTTAACAAGTAACTCATGGTTGATACTTAACTGTTTACGCTCTCAAATAACTCAAAACTCACGAGAAAGTAATCGGCAGACGAGCAATTTGTGGTGATTGCCCTTACTCACTGAGAAACTTGAGCAAATTTTTCTTGTAAATTATCGCACATTCCGTCATAGACGATGCGCCCTGCATCTAAAACGATCGCACGCTGGGCATATTTCGCTGCTATACCCAAATCATGCAAAACTGTCACAATTGTCATTCCTTGCTGGGTATGCAGTTCTGATAAAGTATCCATCACCTGCTGACAGGCAATCACATCTAATCCAGTGATGGGTTCATCAGCTAAGAGAATTTGCGGTGATTGAATCAAAGCACGAGCAATCGCCACTCTTTGTTGCTGTCCCCCACTCAGGTTGCTAGTTTTTTGGTAGGCTAGCTCTCTTAAACCCAATTGTTCTAGTAACTCTAGTGCTAATAAGCGATCGCGTTTCGGAAAACCAAACAAAGTTTGCCAAGTTGTTCTGACACCAAGTCTTCCACTCACCACATTTTCCATCGCTGATAACTGGGGAATTAATCCGCCGCCTTGAAACAACATCCCCACATCACGGCGAACTTTGGACAATGTAAGGGGTATTACCTCCATTCCATTGATACGAATACCACCTTGTGCTAATGGTACTAACCCGACCAGAGATCGCAGTAAGGTAGACTTACCAGCACCATTGAGTCCTAATAAAACAACAAACTCACCCTGCTTAATTTGGCAGTTAACCCCATTCAGGATAGGACGATTGAGAGATGCAGCATAAGCCGTCTCTAGGTTGTAACAATCTATTACACAATCACTCATCCTCACCCTCACGCAGTTTCACTTAACAATCTTTGTAGAGATGCGATTCATCGCGCCTCTACAAACATATATTCCACATAATTACGGAGCAATACCAATACGCGTCAGAGCATCACGCACTGGTGCTAAATGGCGATTATGATCAACTCTAACTAGTTCTGTAGAGTTGTATAAGTTGCGTAGCAATTGATTATTTTGGGTCTGATTTAACTTCAATAGAGCATTGATGATTCTTTCTCTATCGACTGCATTGACATCATCATCGATAGCGATACCGTGAGCAGGTACACCAGAAATTTTGTGTAGTACCCGTAACTTGCTTTTTTCTTCGGCGTTTATGTAGGGAGGGAAGAGAGCATATTCTGATACTACAGCCACATCAGCCTGACCACGTACAACGGCTTGTAAAGCTCTGCTGTAATTACCACCGTAAGAAATTTGGCTAAAGAAACCATCCATGCGATCGCGGTTGGGGACAAATCCTTGTTTCACCAACTCACTTACGGGGAAAATAAACCCTGAGCCAGAGGTAGGAGACGTAAACGCCATCTTCTTACCCCGCAATTGTTCCAAGGTCGCTTTAGGGGTATTTTTACTTTTTAGAGGGCTATTATTGGGAACTACAAATATTGAATTATAGGTGTATCTGCCTGAATAGTTTTCGCGGACTTCGGCTAAGTATAACCGAGCATTCGCTAATTGTTCTGCTTTCAGTGCTGGACGGCTACTGAGGAAAGCTACATCAGCGCGATTTGCTCTCAAAGCTTCTACCGCCGCCGTATCATCACCTATCTGTGCTTTGACAGGAATTCCCAATTCTTTGGATAAGAATGAGGCTACAGCATTAGCTTTACTTTGCAAGTCTGTAGAATCAGAACGGCTAGGAAAAACTACTGTTAATTGCTTTTGCTTCAGTGCTAGTAAGTTTGGTACTGGTTGATTAGAAATTGAATTAGCAGTAGTCGCCTGCATTACTCCAAAAGTGCTGACGGCTAAACCTGTCAACGCCATAAATACCGCCCCAGCACCCAACAAGCCCTTTTTGCTCACACTCATCTCTAACTCTCCATTAATAACTATTTGCAAAAATACTGCAAATTAATATCAACTATCCCGATTAAAGAATCTAGAGGTTTTAGAAATAAAAGTCAATAGTTATAGAGTGTACACATATAAAAATGAATCACGCAGTTAGTAACATACCAATAATCTAGTTAGGTGTCAGATTAATTACAAGATATTGCTGGAGCGATCGCATTTTACCAACTTGAGTTATTTATTGAATTTTACATAATTCTGAATTTTCAAATGTCAAAGAATCTAGATTGGCCTTACATAGCCTTTTTCGCGGTGAGTATGGTTGTCATGATTTTTCTGTTTCGTCATAACTGGAATCGTCTAGCCAAACTCTACCGCACCCATGAACCACCAAACTTTTCTCGGATGGAACGCGGTTCTGTCGGTTGGGTGTACTACAAAAGCACTTTAAATGTTGGTGTCACTTCTAAAGGGATTTATTTGAGTGTGTTTCCCTTATTTAGTTTTGGATCTCCACCGTTGTTAATTCCTTGGAGTGCGATTCAGAAAATTGAGTCTGCTAATGGTTTGTTTGTAGACCGTTTTCGGTTGTATTTATGTGAGCCTAAAGTTAAGATAATTATTAGGAAAGAGATTTTAGAACCAGCGAAGGAATATTTAGCAGCCCAGGGTTTTTCGCGATAATTCAAGATGACTATTAATTTGCTAGGGAAGATTGTAATAACTGACGCATAGCTTGAGCTTGTAAATGATTAGGGAAAATTATCAAAAATTCGTTGAGGTCTTGAATTGCGTCACGTTTACTCTTTAAGGAAGCACTATGAGATAACGCGTAACGATACAACTCTTCTGCTGGGTTAGTATATTCAACAGCTAAATAGTAGATGGCTAAATTAAATGTATTACACCAGTTTTTAGCATCTTGTTCGTAACCCTGTTTAGCAAGCTTAATGGCAAGTGCTAAGTCAGCGTGTGCTTGATCTTTTTGGTGAAGAGCCGTATATGCTAAAGCACGGATATATAAATACCAATCGTTGTTTAAATCTAAATTTATAGCGATATTAAAATCTTGGATTACTTCTTCATAACGCTGCATTAGTAGATAAGTTTTATCTCTATCTTTGATAAAATAACTATTAACTACGCGTTAATCGTTTCGGATTTAGAAAGATTTATAGCACTTCTCGTTTGTATGCAATACACTCTAACCTCTCTCCTACAAGGCTACCGTGTACACACAAGTCTAATAACCTAGCCCTACAACGTTTTGATACCCCTAAATCCCCCTTAAAAAGGGGGACTTTGAATCTATTCCCCCCTTTTTTAAGGGGGGTTAGGGGGGATCAAACCACATTTTGCACCCAGCACAAAGATGTGTGTACACCGTAGCCTACAAGGAGAGAGGCTTTGAGCTTTACTCCCCTTCCCTTGTAGGGAAGGGGTTGGGGGTTAGGTCTGTATTAGACTCAACTGCAAACCGCTATAATTCTAAGTCTTTACTAAAATGAAAGACTTAGAAACTCGACTGTTTAGAAAATTCAAGTTTGCTTTTGTTCCTCAGCTACGTAATAACCGATATTATCTCCAGCGATCGCTTTTCACCCACAACTATGTAGTTCTGAACACGGCATTTTTCACTGGAAATAAAAACATTCTCGGACGAAATAGAAACATCCTCACTTAAAACGAAAAGGTTCTCCTTTGAAATAGAAATATTCTCACTTAAAACACCAAAATTAAAGCTCTGAACTTGGAGTTTTTCACTTGAAACAGAAACACCCAAGCTCAGAAGCTCAAATTTTTAAGTTTTTGGTAAAAACTTCCAGTTAATTTCTCAACTTATGAGGCTTGCGGTTGCACTTTTTTAGATTTACGGGCAAATCTCCGCCCTAAATCATCAACCATTGACAGTTTTAATCTTCATCTGATTGTACAAATAAAGACTCTAAATCTTGACGACCGCTAACAACTCGAAGAATTTTGACCCCATTATCAATGACTTGGTAGAAAATTATATATCCATCTAGGGGCAAGCCACGCAATTTTGGTCTAATATGAGCATAACTACGCCCCATATTGGGGAATTGTGTTAATTTTTGGCATTTATTACTAAATTCTTGAAATAGTTTTTCCCCTAAGTCCACATTTCTAGGGAGAAAGTAGTCAGCAATTTCATTTAAGTCACGACTGGCTGATGGGGCAATAATATAGTGGCTCATTTCTCAGACTCACGGGCTTTTTGGAATCTTTCGAGTATCTGCATTACTACAGTTTCCCCATCCAAACCTTCCCCTCTTTCAATTTCTGCGATCGCCACATCAACTTTTTGCCGAGTATCTTCCAGCCACAAAGCATACTCGGAATTTAATTTTGCTAGCAAATGAAAGGCTATATCAATCACCTCATCTGCATTTGTAAATTTACCACTAGCAATTTGAGCTTGGATAAATTTTTCGTGTTCTGGTTTAAGTTGGATGTTCATGATATATGGGAAGTAGGGAATGGGGAGTGAGAAGTAGAGGGTGTAGGAGACAAAAGCGAAAACTCCCCCAACCTCTTAATCTACATTCTTACACCTGTAACTTATTCCCCAGTATCTAAAGCTAAACTCTATTTTTGGGGTATGACTGCGATACAGTCAATTTCGACTAACACATCCTTTGGTAAGCGCGATACTTCTACACAAGCGCGAGCGGGAGCTGTGGCTTCATCAAAATACTGGGCATAAACTGCATTCACAGTAGCAAAATCATTCATATCAGCTAAAAATACCGATGTCTTAACAACATCAGCAAAGCTTGCGCCACCTGCTGTTAAGATGGCTTGCAAATTTGCCATTACTTGTTGTGTTTGTTGTTTGACATCCCCTGCACCCACAATTTCCCCACTGCTAGGGTTGAGGGGAATTTGTCCAGCCACAAATAGCATTTGACCAGAAACTGCGATCGCTTGATTATAAGGCCCTACTGGTGCAGGTGCTTGCTCAGTACGAATAACTTGTTTAGTCATATTTCCTCTGCGGTGCGTTACTCAAAACTCAATCGGGGACGAATCCCATGATGTCGATAACGCCAATAATCCCGCAAAATGCGATCGTGGTCAAAACATAAGTTACTTGGTACACGCCAAGGCTCAAAAATCCCCACATTCTTCGCATCATCCCCAGCTTTGGGTTCTCCTGTGGCGGTTGCTAAAAACACAATGCTAATCGTATGCTGACGCGGGTCACGCTTGGGGTCAGAATACACCAAAAATTGCTCAATTAATTCTATCTGTAACCCTATTTCTTCCTCAGCTTCCCGCCGCGCCGCCACTTCTACAGGTTCGCCATAATCTACAAATCCCCCAGGAATTGCCCAACCCAAAGGCTCGTTGTGTCGCTCAATTAAAATAATTGGTCGATGAGGTCTGTCTATTAATTCAATAATGATATCTACCGTAGGCGCAGGATTTTTGTAAGTCATAATCAATAGTCAATAGTCATTAGTTTTTCTTCTCTACTACCCAAGCACCATTCCCAGGAGTTCTTTCATTTTGAATTTTGAATTTTGAATTGAAATCCCAACCAAAAGATAGCTTTCCAAGCTGACCTCAGCGTGATAAATTCGATGGGATCGCTTCCTCCTATATTTCACGTTAAATATGCCTTTTCCTAGATCCAGTGGCATTTTGTTGCATCCTACCTCTTTCCCTAGTCGATTTGGCATGGGGGATTTGGGCTTAGAAGCCTATAAGTTTATTGATTTTCTTAGAGAAAGTTACCAGCAATACTGGCAAGTTTTACCTTTGGGGCCTACTGGGTATGGCAATTCTCCTTATGCTTCCTATTCGGCAATGGCGGGTAATCACTTACTGATTAACCCAGAACAATTACAAGAACAGGGTTTATTAGCTGAGGAGGACTTTGCTAATCTACCAGAATTTGATCCTAATCAAGTAGATTACGACCGAGTTATCCCCATCAAAGTTAGGTTACTAAAAACAGCCTGCAACAATTTTCAAGCCAAAGCCACACCTTTACAAAAAAAAGAATTTGCCGGGTTCTGCGATAGTAAGGCTTATTGGTTGGATGATTATGCTCTCTTCATGTCCCTCAAGGATGCCCACAACGGCACAAGTTGGCATACTTGGAAGCCGGAACTGGTGAAGCGCGAACCAGCAATGATGGAGATGGCTAGACAACAGCTAAAATCTGAGATTTTTTACTATAAGTTTGTCCAATTTGAATTTTTCCGCCAGTGGTCAGAACTAAAAAATTACGCCAATATGAGCGGAATTCAAATTATTGGCGATATTCCCATCTATGTAGCTCAAGATAGTGCTGATGTGTGGGCGCATCCCGATATCTTTTGTTTGGATGAGGAAACTATGCAACCTGCACTAATGGCGGGAGTTCCACCCGATTACTTTAGTGCAACTGGTCAATTATGGGGCAACCCGGTTTATAACTGGGAGGAGTTGCAAAAACAAAACTTTAAATGGTGGTTGGGTCGCTTTGAGGCGATGCTGGATTATATAGATGTGATTCGCATTGACCACTTCCGAGGCTTTGAAGCTTTTTGGGCTGTCCCGCAAGGGGAAGAAACAGCTATGAATGGTGAGTGGATGAAAGCACCAGGTGAAGAGTTGTTTGATGTGATTAAACAGAACTTGGGTAAATTACCTGTGTTAGCTGAAGATTTGGGTGTCATTACACCAGAAGTTGAGGCGTTGCGGGATAAATATGAGTTTCCCGGTATGAAGGTGTTACATTTTGCCTTTGGTTCTGATCCCGGCAATCCGTTTTTACCTTTTAATTATGGGCGTAATTTCGTCGTTTATACCGGCACTCACGACAATGACACAACTGTCGGCTGGTTTAATGCAGCCAATGACTACGAAAAAGAAAACCTGTTGCTTTATTTAGGTTGTGTCAGTCCTGAAGGGATTCACTGGGATTTAATTAGATTGGCTTTAAGTTCCATCGCCAATCAAGCCATTATGCCGTTGCAGGATATTTTGGGTTTGGGAACTGAAGCGCGAATGAATTTTCCCAGCACGGCTGAGGGTAATTGGCAGTGGCGTTATCAATCGGCAGCTTTAAGATCAGAATTAGGCGATCGCCTCAAAAATCTTACTAAACTCTACGGACGCGCCCCTCAAGGGAAATAAAGGAAAAGAGGAAAAGAGGAAGTCGGGGAGATTTTCCCGCTTCTTCCTCTGGGTTTCATGATTCAGGTTTAACCGCAGCAATTTTAATTTCTTCCTCCTTGCCAAATTCCCCCATTTGCTTGGCAGCTTGCTGATTCACACTCATCAGTACACCACCAGCATTATTAGTTCTTACTGTCAACTGTTCTTGAGCCTTCCAAACACGATGTGCGCCCTCTGGTAACACTCCTTCAAACTCGGTTTTGCCATCAGCTATTACCCGAATCCACGAGGATGCTTGTAAGGTTACGCCAATCTGGACTGATTGACTATCTTTGTTAACTGTTAGGCGATCGCTGACTGGTAGAGTTTTAGACTGTTGAGATTGAGTCTGGGGTGTTGTGACGAGAGTTTCTTGATTGTTTTGTTTAGGATCTCTACCATTTGCTCTCAAGGCAGCATTATTTAATACATGAGACAAGCTGCTAACAGAGGAGATAATCAGGAATATATAGAGTAAATAAAGATGTATGGGGCGCAATAAGCCCATCGATATTGATTGGTTTGGATTCACCTGCGGAGTATTCACAGTTTGAAAATTCACAGGAAATTGACTGGCGAATTCCCCGCCTTTAAAACCCAGCGCATCCGCAAATTGTCTAATTAAGCCTTGAATATAGATGGGTTCTGGCAAATCATCTATATTACCTTCTTCAATCGCCTGTAGAAGTCGCCGAGGAATTTTAGTTAATCCTACCATTTCCTCTAAAGATAGACCCTTTTCTTGACGCGAAGCCCACAACTGCGCCCCCATTTCTGTGAGTTTTTCGACTCTTTGTTGTTCTATAGAGAGTTGTGGTTGCTCATTATTTTTTCTCTTTAGCCATTTCATGTCTTTTTACGCTCCTTACCTCAGCTGAATCTTTAATAGGTATGTGCTTTATCTGATTTTGCAGACAGCGAATTTCGTCATCTTGGAGAACACGATATTGACCTTCTTTTACCAGGGGTGCTTTTGACGTTTGTAATTGAATATGACCGATCGCGCTTCGATGTAGCTTTACTACTGGATAGCCCAATTGTTCTGCTACACGGCGAATTTGGCGGTTTCGTCCCTCCTTGAGAACAACTTCTAAATGACTGTTATCAGCCAGCTTTTCTAGGAAATTTACCTCGGCTGGGCGGGTAATTTTCCCGTCTAACAGCACACCCCTACGCCACTTTTCCAGTACCGCTTCCGAGGGATGACCTTTAACTACAACTTGATAGGTCTTAGGAATACTGTGACGGGGATGGGTTAGCTTAAATGTCAATTCTCCATCATTAGTGAGTATTAATGCTCCTGAAGAATATACATCTAGGCGGCCAACGGGATGAATACCAGTACCCTGTCGTAATTTTTCAGGTAATAAATCGATGACTGTCTTTCTACCTTGGGGATCGTGACAGGTGGAAACGACTCCTAGGGGTTTGTTGAGTAGGACATAAACTAGCGGTGGACGATACTGCGCCGATATTAGCTGACCGTCAACTGTAATCCTATCCTTTTGGGGGTCAACTTTTTGTCCTATTTGTGCAAATACACCATTGATCCGCACCCGCGATCGCCGAATCATTTCTTCGGCTTCTCGGCGTGAGGCTACACCCAATTCAGCAAGAACCTTTTGTAACCTGGTTTCCATGTAGAAATTACGGGTAACAATTTAATGTTTTAGATAATAAATAATCATCATATTGGCATTTTGTATGATGTAGCCATAAATGGTACAGTTAATGCTTGTTTCAGTTGAGTTGATACTAAGCAAATACCCATTTATGAGAGTGGTTAAATGCCAGAACCAAATCCCCAAACCAGACACTTCCACAAAATCCACATTATTACGAACGTCCTCAAGACAGCACTGAAGCTATGGTTAAGGGCGCAAGTTAGCCAAGTCTCTCAGCTAGAAGTGGAAATCAAAGCAAGCGATCGCCAGCTGCTTTCCGGCTGCATCCCTTGGGTTTCCATATTGGCCAATCATTCTGTATATCAAGGTCTCCATATTACCCACATTAAACTAGCAGCAGAGAATATTCAAATCAACATAGGCCAAATACTGAAAGGCCAGCCTTTGCAACTGCTACACGTAGTACCAGTAGTTGGCGAATTGATCATAGAGGAGAAGGATCTAAATGCTTCCCTCTCATCTGAACTATTATCAACTGCTTTAAATGATTTACTGGTTAAACTTTTACCAGAATTTTGTCCAAAATCCAAGTCTATTGTGTGGCAAAAGATTATTCTAGACAATCAACAACTCACACTCAATGCAATCCTAGCATCTACAGGTGAACCTATACCCCTCAAAATTAGCTTCTCCTTAAAATTGCTGAGTGGACAAGAGTTGCAACTATCTCACATTCAAGTCACACAAGACGCGATGGTCTACGACCGACCGTCGGTCATCACTCTCTTAGAAAGTAACGATAATTACAATTTTCATCTTGGCTCAGATGTCAATCTTCAAGAACTTACTCTGATCCCCGGTAAATTAGTTTGTCACGGACAAGTTAACGTTAATCCGTGACAGGTGACAGGTGACAGGTGACAGGTGACAGGTGACAGGTGACAGGTGACAGGTGACAGAGGACAAGAGAGCAGGGGATTAGGTAACAAAAAGTCCAACTAAGTAAGTATTTTCAGTATATCTTAATTACGAATTACCCAGCAGTGGCAAAATGAGGGTGACAAAATAGTAGACCAAAGGAGCTGTGAAGATATAGCTATCAGTACGGTCTAAAATCCCCCCATGTCCGGGGATTAATTGTCCTGAATCTTTCACACCAGCATCACGCTTGAGCATGGATTCCGTAAGATCGCCTAAAAGGCTAGCAAGGCCAATCAGTAAACCTAGGGTAATACCTGTGACGAAAAATTGCGGTAATTGTAAATAATAAGACCCAGTGAGGGCTACACCCAGACTAGCACTGATCCCAAAGACAGCACCTTCAACGGTTTTCTTAGGGCTGATATCAGACAGACGAGTTTTACCAAAAAATCTACCGATAGTGTATGCGCCAATATCCGCAGCCCAAATACACAAGAAAGTTAACACCGTGATTGTTAGCCCTTTTGGTAGAGAAGCAAAATTGTTCTCTCCGAAAATATCTGTCCATGTTCCTGGCCAATAACCATCTAGAGGTAAATTACTGATAGCTGCGCTGTCAATTGTACGTAAACGCACCCAATAGCTAGGTAAATACCCTACATAAAATAGCCCCATAATCGAAGCCGAAACATCTGCGATTGTGGCCATTTTTGGCTGAAACAGCAAGTAAAAACAAATAAATGTGCCAGCGATGGGCATGACAGCATCAGCTAAAGTACCATCAATTTTAGAAACTACTAGCAAAACTAGACTCAGAAATAGAGTAGTTTTAGCAGCTGGTAAAATACCTCTGGTTCGCACTAAATCAAAATATTCCTGTTGTCCCAAAAAAACCACAACAGCGAGCATGATAGTAAAGTACCAACCCCCCAACAGGACAGCACCCAAAGCAAGAGCGATCGCAACAATTCCACTAATAATCCGAGACCAAGGCATAGAAGTATTTAATATTGGGATTGGGGGACAGGGGACAGGGGACAGGTGACAGAGGACAGAGTACAAGAAAGCAGGGGAAATAGGGGGAGAAAAATACAATACCCAATACCCAATCCCCGATCCCCAATCTCTAGTCTAGTTTCTCACCACTGAGGATAAAAATGGGATCAACTGCGGCAAAGGTTTGAGAAAAGCCTCGCCTCTCTAAACGGTTAACCGCAGACTGCACAACTTCAATGTTTCTGGCTTGTAACTGCGAGAAACTCTGAGAAATCGCATATAAACTTTCCAGATTAGCAGCTGTGGCTATCACTCTTCCGGATGATGGTAAATAATTCCACACAGCTTGCAAAATATCTTGGATTGCTCGCCCTCCCTCAATACAAACACGGTGGGGAGTAACTTTGATCTCATGTAAACATTCTGGCGCACTACCTTCAATCACTTCTACATTTTTGACCCCAAAGCGATCGCAGTTACGCTTAATTAAGTTGGCAACTTCTTCATCCCGTTCTACAGCAATAATCTGCCCCTTTGGACACAATAGTCCCACTTCTACGGGAATTGTTCCTGTACCCGCACCAATATCCCACAATATAGAATCAGGTTCTAGCCGCAACTGCGAAATTATCAACAACCTAATTTCTCGCTGACTAAAGGGGATTCCTGGTAAATGCTCGAACAGTTCATCAGGAATGCCAGGAGTAACATAAGGCCAAAGTTGGGAGGGCATAGGAATACACAATTATACTAGGACAAGGAAGATAAGGGACACAAGAGACACAAGGGACACAAGAGACACAAGGGAAAAGTTTTTACCTAATGTCCAACCCCCGATTCCCACTCATTACTCAGCATTTATTACTCATTACTCACCACTCATTACTCAGCACTCAGCACTCAGCACTCATATGATTGGGGAAACATTCAACGCTCGCTACGAGATTCAACAACAGCTAGGCAAAAAAGCCGGGCGACGGACGCTACTAGCTAGGGATTTAGTTACTAGTGAATTAGTAGTTGTCAAATTGCTAGCTTTTAGCAGTGATTTTGAATGGGATGATCTCAAACTCTTTGAGCGTGAGGCGGAAACTCTCAAATCTTTGTCACATCCCTTGATTCCAAGATATGTTGACTATTTTGAGGTTAATTCGCCAAACATCAAAGGTTTTGCCCTAGTACAGAGTTATATCCCAGCCCTCACTTTAGAGCAATACTTACAAAGTGGCAGAACGTTTAACGAAACAGAAGTTAAACAAGTAGCTAAGGCAGTTTTAGAAATACTTATATATCTACATCGATTGCATCCCCCAGTGATCCATCGTGATATTAAGCCTAGCAATATTTTATTAGGGGAGCGTTCTGGTAATAGTGTTGGTCAGGTTTATCTGGTAGATTTTGGCTCAGTACAGACTGTCTTAGCTACAGAAGGCGGTACAAGAACTGTAGTTGGCACTTATGGCTATATGCCACCTGAGCAATTTGGCGGACGCACTGTTACTTCATCTGACCTTTATAGCTTAGGTGCAACGTTAATTTACCTAGTCACAGGTAGTCATCCTGCTGATTTACCCCAAAAGGATTTTCGGATTCAGTTTGAATCTGTAGCTCATCTCAGTCCAGGTTTAACACGCTGGTTGAAGTTGATGACTGAACCTAACTTAGAACGGCGGTTCAGTTCAGCGAGTGTTGCCCTGCAAGCTTTAGACGAGTCACAAGCACCTACAAATATTAATAGTTTAGTTATTACTCAACCAGCTGGTAGTAAAATTCGGCTGACTAAGAATTGGGAGACGTTAGAAATTCTCATTCCTCCCTTGGGTTTTCAGCCATCAATGGTGTTTACAGGATTATTTGCGATCGCCTGGAATTCTTTTATTCTATTTTGGACAATTGGCGCACTCTCAGCCCCTTTTCCCATCAATCTCCCCTTTGCCTTATTTTCATTGCCTTTTTGGGGTGCTGGCGGCTTTATGGTTTATATTTTTCTCTTCACTTTATTTGGCAATATTCAACTACGTTTAAATAGTAAACAAATTAACTTGACCTATGAATTGTTTGGCTTTAAATTCCATCGTCCCCGACCTTCGCCAAGAGAAAGTATTACCAAGCTAGTTTACATACCAAAGCATTTAACTAGAGATTCTAGCGGCGATAAAACTCAAGTATCTCCACAATTAGAGATTTGGGCTGGAGTCCAAAAATATCAACTTGGTGATACTACCGTCATTCAATCAGAAGCAGAACTAGAATGGTTAGCCCATGAATTAAGTGATTGGCTTGGTATCCCTATTCAGCGAGACTAAACAAGAACCAATTTTTGCTCATGCAATTAAACTTTTGTCCATTTCAAATATTTATTTCAATTTAGATGATATATTTACCATTAAATAAGTAGGAAATCAAAAATATTATATAGGTATAAAAATGGAAACCACAACCACAAGGCAAGCCCTAATTAATTTAATTCAAAAGCATCTAAATATCACATCTGAAAGCACACTAGAAAAAGTTTTAGAACTGCTAGAGGATGAAGAAGATATTAGAGATGCTCGTGTTGAAATAGCAGATGCAAGAATTCACGGTACTATATCTTGGGATGAATACAAAAAAGAAATAGCGTGACTTACCAAATTGAATTTACCGAGGGTGCTAATAAACAATTAAAGAAATTACCCAGCGATATTAAAGAACGCATCGACTTAAGAATTCAAGAATTAGCCATAGACCCAAGTTCCCACGGGGTTAAAAAATTGGCGGATGAAGACTATTTATATCGTATTCGAGTGGGTGATTATAGAGTAATTTATCAAATACTTGATACTATCTTATTAGTGACTGTGATTAAAGTAAAACATCGTAGTCATGTTTATAAAGATTAGTCTTGATACAAATTAGTTAATTAAACATAGTTTAGAGGTACTATATATGTTTGGACTAGGATGGCCGGAAGTAGTTATCATCGCTGTTGTAGCTATTGTAATTTTTGGCCCCAAGAAAATTCCCGAATTGGGAAACGCACTCGGTAAAACCCTACGAGGTTTTAAGGAGGAGCTAAAAACTCCTAACGAAGATACCAACCCAGAATACGAAGAAAAATAGAAATTTCAAATTGGCAACTCAGCAACAGTCAATAGTGGAGATGCGACTGTTCACATCTCTACTATTAACTACAGCAAAGTATTAATAACAGAATTTGATGCTATCCCATTTTGGTTATCGATCATGGTGGTGTGAGTATTTTGTTGTTGAATCTCTTCTGTGACTACACCGCGTAGCTTGATGAGTTTAATAGCACGGGTGACACTCTCTGGCAGAATTACTACTAAACCTTTTTCCGGGGCCATATCCAAGCCTTTGTTAATTGCTTGGGTTTCATCCAAAATTGATTCATAACGGGCATCTGGTTTAACTTGGGTAATGCCTTTGGTAATCAAATCGGCGGCTGATCCCCTTGCTCGTCCCCTGGTATCGTCGTCTTCTTTAACAATGATGTAGTCAAAAATCTCGGCTGCTAGTTTGCCTAATGTGACAAAATCTTCGTCACGGCGATCGCCTGGCCCACCGACTATGCCAATCCGTTGTCCTGTCGTCCAGTTGCGGACAAAAGAACCCAAGGCTTCATAACTGGCTGGGTTATGGGCATAGTCTATCAAGGCGTGATAGTTGCCTAAATTAAATAAATTCATCCGTCCTGGTGTTTGACTCACCGAAGCACGAAAGGTTTTTAACCCGGCGCGAATTTGTTCAATAGATACGTTCTGCACAAAAGCTGCCAAACTTGCAGCTAAGGCATTGGCAATCATAAACGGCGCACGTCCTCCCATTGTTAAGGGGATATTTTCTGCCCTTTCGATGCGATGTGTCCAGTCGCCTTTAACAATCGACAGGTAGCTATTTTCATAAACTGCGGCTACTCCTCCCTTCTGGATGTGCTGGCGCACTAGTTCTGAGTCGGGATTCATGGTGAAGTAAGCAATATTGGCTTTGGTTTTTTCTGCCATTGCAGCCACGCGGCGATCGTCGGCGTTAAGTACCACGTAACCATCAGGAAATACCGCTTCTGCCACTACACTCTTGAGGTTGGCTAGCTGGTCAATGGTGTCTATGTCGCCTATACCTAAATGATCGGCCGCAACATTTAACACGACACCCACATTGCTTGATTCAAATCCCAAGCCAGAACGGAGAAGACCTCCGCGAGCTGTTTCTAATACTGCTACTTCTACTGTGGGATCTTGCAAGATGACCTGTGCGCTTTGAGGGCCTGTGTTATCGCCAGATTCTACCAAGTAATCCCCGATATAAGTACCATCAGTAGTTGTATAGCCTACTACTTTACCTGTCTGCTTATAGATATGAGCTAGCAGGCGGGTAGTTGTAGTTTTACCGTTAGTGCCTGTAACACTGAGAATGGGAATGCGGCTGGATTGTTCATTGGGGAACAGCATATCCATAACTGCGCCGGCAACATTGCGGGGAATGCCTTGACTGGGGGCTACGTGCATCCTAAAACCAGGTGCAGCGTTAACTTCCACAACTACGCCATCTAGTTCTCGTAAGGGGCGGCTAATGTCAGAGGTAACGATATCTAGTCCACCGATATCCAAGCCAATAATCTTGACTACCCTTTGCGCTAACCAAATGTTTTCCGGGTGAATTTCATCTGTACGGTCTACTGCAACACCACCTGTACTTAAATTGGCGGTTGCCTTTAAATAACAAATCGTGCCTTTGGGTGGCACGCTGTTGAGGGTGTAACCTTGCCTTTCAAGTAGCTGGTAACTGGTGCGGTCTAGTTCTATTTTGGTAAGGACGTTATCATGTCCATCGCCACGGTTAGGGTCTTGGTTGGTTTCTTCGATTAGTTGGGCAATTGTGGATCTGCCATTACCAATTACATGAGCTGGCACACGTTCGGCGACTGCCACGACCTTACCATCTACCACTAGTACCCTGTGGTCGCGCCCAACATAATACCTCTCTACAATGATTGATCTGGAAACTTGTCTGGCTGCTTCGTAGGCTGCCTCCGCTTCTTCCCAGGTTCTAATATCAATGGTGATACCACGCCCATGATTGCCATCTAGGGGCTTAATCACAATGGGATAACTACCAACCTGTTCAATGGCTTCTTCTAAATCATCCAAGAAATTAATGACTGTACCCCTAGGTACTGGTACACCACACGCAGCTAAGATGCGTTTGGTGGCTTCTTTATCGCAGGCTAATTCTACGCCTAAGATCCCAGTTCTTTGGGTCATTGTGGCTTGCATCCGCTTTTGATTCACGCCGTAGCCAAGTTGAATCAAAAAGCGTGCGCTGAGTTGCATCCAGGGGATACCACGTTTTTCCGCTTCTTTGACAATGGCTTCGGTTGAAGGGCCTAGGGAAGCATCACGCCATAGGTCTTTGAGGTCTTGGATATCTTGCTCTAGTTCTGCCTTGGGGTATCGACCGCGATCTACAATGCTTTGGCACAACCTGACGGCTGCTCTGCCAGCATAGCGTCCCGCTTCCTCGTTTAAATACTCAATTACTACCTGGTAGATTCCAGGTGTGGCGGTTTCACGGGTGCGGCCGAAGCCAACGTGCATTCCTGCTAATTCCTGGAGTTCTAGGGCTACGTGTTCGACAATGTGACCCATCATCGTGCCTTCTCGCACTCTCATTAGAAAGCCACCACGACAGCCAGGTGAGCAGTAGTGACCCTCTAGACTTGGCAGCGCCTCTACCAATCCTTCGTAAAAACCGGGGATTTCATTTGAGGGTGTCTCGGCAAGGTTCTCTAAGTCGAGGCGCATGACGATCAGCTTGTGGCGTCGAATGCTCCAGTAATTTGGGCCGCGTAAGGTCTGGATCTTGAGGATTCTCATGGGAATAGGTAGATGGAGATTCGGAACCAAAATTCTAGTTTCTTACTGGAATTGACCGCTAAACTGTTCGTTATAAACAGTATTTTCTTCTTACATAGTATTTCAATGATTTTTCTACGACAAAGAATAATAGGCGATCAATTCAGTCTAACCTCAGGTACTCTATTCCGTCAGCTGGAGATGCGATGTACCGCAGGCAATACAGTCCTTTGGTACAGGTGAAAGCGATCGCCATAGCTGAGGATATGCAGACGTAAATTATGCACTGTTAACGGTTCATTAGCACCAACGTGGGGTTCGTTGGTGTGGGTAAGTTCTGTGGGATCGACAATAGTGACACTGCCTTTGCCCATTACCTGTAGCCAACCATCACGTTCAAATACAGCACAAGTATCTTCATCGATGCCAATTCCTAGTCTATCGGGATGAGCCGCCACCGCGCTAATGAGGCGACCCATGCGATTGCGATTGTGAAAGTGTTGGTCAACAATGACTTCAGGAATTAATCCCAAACCGGTCGCCATATCAACTAGGGAACGATTTGGTGTTTCACCACTCCCACCACCAGCAATCATGTGATGCCCCATAACGGCTGCTCCAGCACTTGTGCCTGCTAGAGTCAGTTGTCCGCCTCGCACCCGCTTACGGATAATTTCCATAGCTGGCGTATCTGACAATACACCACACAGTCGCAGTTGGTCGCCCCCGGTCAAAAATACCCCGCTACAGGCTTCTAGGGATTCTTTCACATGGGAAGATTCACACTGTTCCCGTTCACGAATGTCTAAAATCTCGACCTTTTCAGCCCCCATTTCTTCAAAAATGCGGATGTACCGACCACCGATAATCGCGGGTTCGCGGGAAGCGGATGGAATAATTGTAATATAGGCCTTACTTGCACCAGAACGTCCAAAAAAAGTTCTCAGGATGTCTCGTCCATGAACTTTATCTTCTGCGCCTCCGATTACCAGAACGGCGGTTTTTGTAGCTTGGGGTGTCCTCATTTCCAGCGATTTAGCTTTTAATTCCGGCATTGTGTTTCTCCTGTCAACAACTTCAGAAGCCATCGCCTTGGACAGGTTTCCCGGCTTGTGGCGAATGGCGTGTGAATTTAACAAGGTTGATGAGCCTGATAGTTCCTGCACTTTGTTTTTTACTAAGGACACTGCATTCGACCCACAAGAAGCCTTATTATTCTGGTGTTCTTTGCCGTTCCTCAAAGCCAGTGCCTTGTTTTTCACCTGTCCACTTTTTCCAGACTGGCTTAATTGTGCTTCAGGGCTGTGTTCACCCCTGGCGTTAGGGATTAGGTTTCTCCTCTGGGTTTGGGGTGAGCAGGTCTTTACACACATTTTCTGAGGCTGGCCTGATGCATCCTGGAAGTTGTTAACTTAGTCAGATTATTTATTTAAATCTAGTTGTGACAACATTTAAACATAAATTAAGTAACTAGAAAAACTTTTGAGTCTAGCAAAAACCAAGAGTTCTAAGACTTTTAGATACTATTGATAAAGCCTATATGTAGTTTTACCCTACAATTGCAGCTTGTGTTTGATAGACATTCAAATTTAAGATTAGTGTTCTTGAATACGAATTACTGTGCGTTTTGATATAGTTACACTTTTTCCTGACTGTTTTACCTCAGTGCTAAATTCTGGTCTGCTAGGTAAAGCCCTCGCCAAACAAATTGCCCTGGTGAATTTAGCTAATCCTAGGGACTTCACTACTGACAAGCACCGGAAGGTAGATGACGAACCCTATGGTGGTGGTGTAGGGATGCTGATGAAGCCAGACCCAATTTTTAGGGCGGTAGAATCTTTACCAGTTCTACCGCGCCGCGAGATTATTTTAATGAGTCCGCAAGGTCAAACCATCAATCAACCTCTGTTGCGAGAATTGTCAAGCAATTATGACCAATTAGTAGTAATCTGCGGGCATTACGAAGGGGTAGATGAGCGGGTACTGCATCTTGTCACCCGTGAGGTGTCCTTGGGGGATTTCATCCTTACCGGGGGCGAAATCCCGGCGATGGCGTTGATTAATGGTGTGGTGCGTCTCTTACCGGGGACTGTGGCGAAAACAGAGTCTTTAACAGCCGAAAGTTTTGAAGAGGGATTGTTAGATTATCCCCAATATACGCGTCCTGCCAACTTTCGTGGCTGGAAAGTCCCTGATGTTTTACTATCTGGAAATCACGCCGCGATCGCAAAATGGCGTTACGAACAACAAATTAAAAAAACTAGCGATCGCCGTCCCGATTTGCTCTCAAAATGGCAACAAGAGAAGAGGCAAGGTGGCAGGGGAGCAGAGGGGCAGGGAGAGTAGGAAAACACAACCAATGCCCAATCACCATTCACTACTGACTACTGCTTATGAACATCCGAATTGGTAATGGCTACGATATACATCAACTGGTGAGCGATCGCGCTTTAATTTTGGGAGGAGTCCAAATTCCCCATGAACTCGGTTTATTAGGACATAGTGATGCAGATGTACTAACTCACGCCATTATGGACGCTATGCTGGGGGCATTATCTTTAGGGGATATTGGCCATTATTTCCCCCCCACTGATCCCCAATGGGCAGGGGCAGATAGTTTAGTTTTGTTAAGTCAAGTCCATCAGTTAATTCGGGATCAAGGCTGGCAAATAGGCAATATTGACTCGGTGGTAGTTGCTGAACGTCCTAAATTGAAGCCCCATATTAAAACAATGCGTGACAAAATAGCAGATGTTTTAAAATTACAACCTAATCAAGTAGGTATTAAAGCTACCACCAACGAAAAATTAGGCCCCGTAGGACGAGAAGAGGGGATATGCGCTTATGCTGTAGTTCTGCTATTAGCTGCGGATTAACTTAATTTCAATCAAGGATTTTGCATCCCTAGCAAAATAATTAAATTAACAATCTAAGATTATGGCATTTACTAGTAATATCATTACTCTAATTAAACGTTTTTGGATACTGATAATTCTGGCTGCATTCACAGCAGTTACAGTTGCAGCTTGTAACCCAGCAAATTTTAAAAGTTCAGCAGCACAAATACCACAATTAGTAACCAGTATTCTTAGTGATCCTAAGACTTTTAATTTTGCCCTAAGTTCTGAATCTCCTAATGTTTTTGGATATATCTATGAAGGCTTAATTACCGAAAACTATGAAACCGGTGAAGTTGAGCCAGCATTAGCAGAATCCTGGCAAGTTTCTGATGATAAATTGAAAATAGTATTTACTCTACGTGATGGCTTGAAATGGTCTGATGGACAACCACTCACAGTAGACGATGTGATATTTACTTACAATGAAATTTACTTTAATGAAGCCATTCCCACAGATATTAGAGACGTAATGAGAATTGGTGAAAGTCGTAAGCTTCCAACTGTAAGTAAAGTCGATAGTCGTCGAGTAGAATTTACTGTTCCCGAACCATTTGCACCATTTTTGCGGAGTTCCACAAGCGCACCCATTTTACCAGCCCATGCCCTGCGAGAATCGGTACAGAAAAAAGATGCAGAAGGTAAGCCGACATTTCTCCAAAAATGGGGCGTTGATACACCGCCTAATCAAATTGTAGGCAACGGTATTTATACATTAGAACGCTATGACACCAGTGAACGTGTAGTTTTTCGCCGCAATCCTTACTACTGGCGCAAAGGGGCTAAAGGTGAACAACAGCCATATATAGAACGGATAGTATGGCAAATTGTAGAATCCACAGATACTTCTTTATTGCAATTTCGCTCTGGTGGTTTAGATAGTGTGGGTGTATCACCAGATTATTTTTCCTTGCTCAAGCGACAAGAGAAACAAGGTAAATTCAAAATTTATAATGGTGGACCAGCGACGGGTACTAGCTTTGTCCTGTTCAATTTGAATAAAGGGAAAAGAAACGGTAAACCATTAATTGATCCTATTAAATCTCGTTGGTTTAATACTGTTGAATTCCGTCAAGCAGTAGCTTATGCAATTGACCGTCAAACCATGATTAATAATACTTTTCGTGGGTTGGGTCAAACACAAGATTCCCCAATTTCTGTGCAGAGTCCCTATTATCTTTCACCAAAAGAGGGATTAAAAGTCTACGATTACAATTTAGAAAAAGCAAAACAACTGTTATTAAAAGCTGGGTTTAAATACAATACCCAAGGTCAATTATTAGATGCTCAAGGTAATCGGGTGCGCTTTACATTGCTCACAAATGCTGGGAACAAAATTCGTGAAGCAATGGGATCACAAATTCAACAAGACTTGAGCAAAATTGGTATCCAAGTCGATTTCACTCCCTTGGCATGGAATACTTATACAGATAAGCTGGCTAACACATTAGATTGGGAAGCTTCTTTATTGGGTTTGACTGGTGGTTTAGAACCGAATGATGGGGCTAATGTTTGGTCTCCTGAAGGTGGATTACATATGTTTAATCAAAAACCCCAAGTTGGACAAAAACCGATTGAAGGTTGGGAAGTATCACCTTGGGAAACGAAAATTGGTCAATTATATATTCAAGCCGCAAGAGAGTTAGACGAAGCCAAGCGCAAAGAAATTTATGCAGAAACACAAAGAATAACTCAGGAAAATTTACCATTTATTTATTTGGTAAATCCCTATGCCTTATCAGCAGTACGCGATCGCTTTTCTGGCATTAAATTCTCAGCTCTAGGTGGTGCTTTCTGGAATCTCTATGAAATAAAAATTGTTGAGTAAGGCTGTCACCTGTCACCTGTCCCCTGTCACCTATCCCCTAAAATTTACCGTGACTCAAACTGAAACTTTGCGATCGCTCTTAGAGGCGGTTGCCAATGGCAAAGTTACCCCAGAGATGGCTTTAGAGTCTCTCAAAGACTTAGCCTATGAACCCGTGGGCGAGTTTGCCAAAATAGACCATCACCGTCATCTCAGAACTGGTTTTCCGGAAGTAATTTGGGGGCCTGGTAAAACCCCAGAACAAATTGCCCAAATTATGGAGGTCATGCGCCAACGCAATCCTGTAGTGATGGCTACCCGTATTGAACCCAAAGTTTATACGCTATTGCAACCAAAAATTCGGGGTTTACGCTACTACGAACAAGCACGAATTTGTGCAATTGTGCCGCCTGACATTGAACCACAGTTTGAGGGAGTTATTGGTATTCTATCTGCGGGTACTGCTGACTTACCCGTTGCAGAAGAAGCCGCAGTTACGGCTGAACTTTCTGGTTTTCGTGTACAGCGTCTTTGGGATGTGGGCGTGGCTGGGATTCACCGTTTGTTAAGTAATCGCCATCTCCTGGAGTCAGCATCAGTATTAGTTGTAGTCGCAGGGATGGAAGGTGCTTTACCCAGTGTAGTTGCGGGTTTAGCTAATTGTCCTGTGATTGCTGTGCCTACCAGTGTGGGTTATGGTGCTAGTTTTGGCGGGTTAGCACCACTATTAACAATGCTCAATTCCTGTGCTGCTGGGGTGGGGGTAGTCAATATTGATAACGGTTTTGGTGCAGCAGTGTTGGCGGGGCAGATTTTGCGAACAGCCGAGAAATTACGGATGGCATCAGCTACATCTTGAGTTATGACAGCGAGTGATTAGGGAGTGGGGACTGGGGAGTGGGTGAATTACTTAATCTCTAAACTTTAATTTCTATCCCTAATTATTAACTTAATGAATTACTCAAGATGAACTACTTAAGTGATTTAATATCTCAAAATTTTTGGGATCTACCTATTAATTTAACTGTGTTGGCACAAAATGTTACTGATCCTGACGTTGTAGGTCAGATGCAGAAAGTTTGGACTCACTTTGTCAAGTCAGGTCAAATTTGGGCATTGTTAATTGGCTTGGTAATTGGCTATATCTTTAGAAACCTAACTAAGTACGGTTGACATGAGTAGGGAGTAGGAAGTAGGGGTGTAATACTAATTCAAAATTCAAAATTCAAAATTAAGGAATTTTTGACTTTTGACTTTTTTATGCCCCAATCCCCAATTCTCAATATTTCTATGACCGGAAAACAAACGTGGAGTCAGAGGTTTGAATCAGCGTTGCATCCAGCGATCGCTCTTTTTAATGCCAGTATAAGTTTTGACATACAATTAATAGAATACGACCTCACAGGCTCTCAAGCTCATGCCCAAATGTTGGCGCATACGGGGATTATTTCCTCGCAAGAAGGAGAGCAACTGGTTGCAGGTTTAGAACAAATTCGCCAAGAATACCGCCAAGGGCAATTTCAACCGGGGATTGATGCGGAAGATGTCCACTTTGCTGTAGAACGGCGGTTAACAGAAATTGTCGGTGATGTGGGAAAAAAACTACACACTGCGCGATCACGTAATGACCAAGTAGGTACAGATACTCGGCTATATTTACGTGACCAAATTCAACAAATTCAGCAGTATTTACGGGACTTTCAACGGGTTTTACTAGACATCGCTGAACAGAATGTAGAAACCCTTATTCCTGGTTATACCCACCTGCAACGCGCCCAACCCCTGAGTTTAGCTCATCACTTGTTGGCATACTTTCAGATGGCACAACGAGACTGGGAACGCCTAGGAGATGTTTATCGCCGCGTGAATATTTCACCTTTGGGGTGTGGGGCTTTAGCGGGGACGACATTTCCCATTGACCGTCATTACACAGCCGAATTATTGCATTTTGATGGTATTTATGCTAACAGCTTAGATGGAGTGAGCGATCGCGATTTTGCCGTTGAATTTTTGTGTGCTGCTAGCCTGATTATGGTTCACCTCAGTCGGCTATCTGAGGAAATGATTCTTTGGGCATCTGAGGAATTTCGCTTTGTCACCCTTAAAGATAGCTGTGCTACAGGTTCTAGTATCATGCCGCAAAAGAAAAACCCCGATGTACCAGAATTAGTGCGGGGCAAAACCGGCAGGGTATTCGGTCATCTTCAAGCAATGCTGGTAATTATGAAAGGATTACCCCTGGCATATAACAAAGACTTGCAAGAAGACAAAGAAGGGTTATTTGATAGCGTTAATACTATTAAAGCTTGCCTGGAAGCCATGACTATTTTGCTGCGAGAAGGCTTAGAATTTCGTACTCAACGCCTAGCTGAAGCTGTAACAGAAGACTTTTCTAATGCAACCGATGTCGCAGATTATTTGGCAGCAAGAGGAGTTCCCTTCCGAGAAGCCTATAATCTTGTCGGTAAAGTGGTCAAAACCAGCATTGCCGCAGGTAAACTCTTAAAAGATTTAACCCTAGAAGAGTGGCAACAACTGCACCCAGCCTTTGCATCAGATATATATACAGCCATATCTCCTCATACCGTTGTAGCAGCTCGCAACAGTTACGGCGGTACTGGTTTTGATCAGGTAAATAAAGCACTTTTAGCTGCTCGTAGTCAAATATCTGAGTAACGGGACTAGGGACTAGGAATTTTAGATTAGATTTTGCGGAAAGTTCTGTAGGCTGGTTTCCCAACCTAGGAACGCCACTTGCTACAAGCCGGGAAACCCTTCCAACGCAGTGGCTCAACTTTTCAAGACGGATTTTAGATTTTGGATTGAATAATCTAAAATCCACTCATTGAAAGGCTGGGGATTGGGGATTGGGGTTTAATCTAAAATCCAAAATCCACTCATTGAATTGCCCCATGCCCACAAAAAATTAAGGACGTACTAAAAGTACGCCCCCACAACTAAAACACTCACAGAAGTTCAGGTTCAGAAGGTAGCTTATTCAGCATCAATTGTTGCTGCGCCCTCATCTTCCTCACTCTTAGGTGGTCTTTGTTGGAATCTTCTCTGCATTTTTCCGGTTGTAGTCCGTTTACGAAACTTTCTGGCGTATGCCTGGTTCCGTAGCGCCTTTTCTTTTTTCGGGTTACGGCGCTTTGCCATGTTCACCTCATGAATAAACAACAAAAAGAGCGGCTAGGCATCTGGTACACAATTGGTACACAATATCAGCTACTGGTGTTATTGATACGATTTTAGCCTAGCTTACAACTGTATATACTTTAAACAGCATACTATGATACCGTATTTAATTGAATAATGTCAATATTTCCCAATGCAAGGGAATTTTCACACTAAAAAATTAAAATAAATTCTCAAAATTTATCAAAAATCAATATATTGTGTGTGGTAAGACTATATATACTTTGTGAAGATACCAATTCCCAGTCATTCTTAATAATCAAAAAAAATTGGGTTTTGAATTATCATGGTTTCCAAAAACTATAGTGAATTCATATAGTGTAGCTATAGATATTATACATGGCAGGTATTTTTAATTATATAAAACTCATATTTTATTTTTGTGAAGCTAGTACCGCAAGGCAAAATTCAAAATTCAATGATTTGGAATGGTTTGTTTACACTGCCCTGTACTAAATACAATCTCAATAAGCTGCTTTAAAGTTACCTATACTTCTCACTTCTGCCCTAACTATGCAAGTAATTTTAGTTATTCAATTAGATACCTATAGAATATTTTTCTGATTTAAATATGTACTTTTAAATTTTATTAACCAGAATTTAACAAATGCTATTAATCCAGCATTATAAAATATTCATTGATAATTAATTTCCAAAAAGACGAGACAAAAATAATTTTGGCTCGGAAAGATACATACAAGGAAAACGTTTGCAAATCAATAGTGAAGTTGATATTGTAGGAAAATATGGTTAAAATATACCCTTAAACAACAATCATATTTGTTTACAGCAAAATTCAACTCTTTAAATAGTTGAAGTTATGCAGGTGACAGGTGATTAAAGAACACAATATAAACATTTTCAGATTGAACGTTCTTGCTCTTTTTGCGGCACCCATCCAATCCGCACGTAGTCTGTGGCGTATTGGACAAACTGTACTAGGTATTATTTTCCGTCATCCGATTACAGGAACTAGTATCATCCCGATATTACCTGACGGACGAATTGTATTAATCCGGCGGCGCGACGATGGTCTTTGGGCATTGCCTGGGGGCATGGTGGACTGGGGAGAAGATATCCCCAGTACAGTCCACCGGGAATTAATGGAAGAAACTGGACTGGAAGTATCACAAATTAAGCGATTAGTGGGGGTTTACTCTTCTCCAGACCGTGATCCCAGAATCCATTCAATTTGCGTGGTAGTGGAAGCGGAGGTCGAGGGGAAAATGGTAATTCAGGATGAATTGGAAGTCATGGAAATCCAAGCTTTCCCTCCTGATGCCCTACCTTCAGAACCGATGTCTCATGACCACTCGCGCCAGCTACGAGACTATTTGCATGGCTTAACAACGCTAGCTTGAAAATAGTTATGAGTGTTGAGTTCTGAATCATTGCGAATACAATTCCCAGTGGGTTGCATAAAAATATGTAGAATTTTAGGTTAAAATTAGCAACTTGGATTTATGCGAAAAAATCTAATTTCAAACCTAAAACTCGCTATATTGGGTTGTTAAATCAAGATGGATACGCTGTTACGTAACGCCCGGAGAAAGCTATCTCAAGGGCTATTATTCTGGCGTGAAGCTGGGGAAGGGATTCCTATCGTTTTGTTACATGGCAATTGGCATGAAAGTAGCCAATGGGTATCTGTAATGGAGTTACTTGCTAAAGATTTCCATTGCTTTGCCCCAGATTTATTAGGGTTTGGGGAGTCTGAACATCCCAACATTCATCACTCAATTGATTTACAAGTGGAATGTATTGCTGAGTTTCTGGAAGCATTGAAATTAGAAAAAGTATACTTAGTAGGGCATTCCCTTGGGGGTTGGATTGCGGCTAGTTACGCCCTAAAATATCCAGAGCAAGTTGATAAGTTAGTCTTGATAGCACCGGAGGGTGTGAAAATTCCAGGACAGGAGGCTTATTGGCAAAAGATGCAGAAGTTAGTTAAAAGATCGCCACTATTTTTTAAGATACTGCGATCGCTGCGTTTTATCACTAAGATTTTTGGACTACACGAGAAAATCGAACAGGATTGGCAAACACGCCAAAAGATAATAAAACACCCTACAGCTTGCCAATTATTATTTCAACGACAAGCACCAGAAATTACGGCGGAATTATTACAAAGTCTATTACATAAAATAGAAGTTCCGGTGTTGATTTTACAAGGAAGTAAAGATTCTCCTGATGCTTTAGTTCGCAGTGAAGTTTACAGTAAACTTATTCCTCAAGTGGAATTGAAAATGATTTCTCATGCTACTGATGATTTACCAAAATCTTGTGCTGGTGTTGTGGCTGGAGATATTCGAGAGTTTGTTTTTGGGAATCGCAAATGAATCAATTCAAAATTCTTGCATTAAAGACAGCCCCCACATTTGCGCAGCATCCCTCAAGGAGGGGTGGGGTTCTTGTATCTTAACTAAAGCGAGAACCGCTATATTACTATTTTTTGCATTCCCCAAAAGATTAAATTTGGTTCTACTATTAAACGTGCGGCTATTTCAGGATATAAGGCTTGTAGATAGTTTAATAGTAAAGTGCGATCGCCTCCTTTTATCGCCACTTTTCCATTCGGAAATAATTGCCACCAATCCGTAAGAAAATCTTTAATTCCAGCCAATAAAGTATAAATCACACCGCTTTGAATTGCCTCTGGTGTATTTAGCGCAAAACGTTGAGGTAAAGATTGAATTGCTTCTATACTTAATTGGGGTAATTGGCCAGTTTTTTGACCTAAGCTCGCCAATTGTAAACCCACCCCCGGCAAAATCGCACCACCAACTAAACACTGTTCAGCATCTGCACCTGTAAAAGTTAGTGCTGTTCCCGCATCAATTACCAACATCGGAAAACCCCAAGTCATCCCCGCACCCCACAAAGCCAAAGCGCGGTCAATTCCCAGGGTGGGATATATATTTTTGAGGGGTATTTGATCTAAAGTAGTTACGTGAACATTGGGGTAAGTTTGCCAAAATGCAGTTTGCTTCGGTACTACAGAGGCGATGACAATAGGGAGTGCTGTTAGCCGTAGCGCGGCGTTTAGCCAGTGCTGAGTCACCGAAGTTTTCCCAGAGGGAGACCCTCCTTGCAACTTCTCGCTGTTAGCCGTAGCGCGGCGTTTAGCCAGTGCTGAGCCATTTAATGTTTCACGGTGAGCCAACATCTGTATAACTGACTCAGGTAAATAATCAGTATCCCACGTACAATCAAGGGATTCATCTGTGAATAAAGCCCAATGCAGCCGGGAATTGCCAATTTCCAAGGCTAACCATATATTCTCAGTGTATGTTGGGTGTTGGTACGGTTTCACACTTTTGATTTTTTTAACTTATCTATAGATTTTTTAATAAAAGTTAACAAACAACCCGTGTCACAATAGGACTAGAGGAATAAATACTCATTGTGTTAAGGAGATAGTTATGGTAGCAGTAACCGATAAAACTGAAAAACGGCTGACCATACAGACTGGAGAAATTGCTGAAAATACTACAGCAATTCGTTCTCTAGATTGGGATCGCGATCGCTTTGATATTGAGTTTGGTTTACAAAACGGTACTACCTATAACTCATTTCTGATACGCGGTGAGCAAACAGCCTTAGTTGATACCTCCCATGAAAAGTTCCGTAAACTATATTTTGATACTCTCACAGGCTTAATCAATCCTACAGATATCGATTATTTGATTATTAGCCACACCGAGCCAGACCATAGTGGCTTAGTCAAAGATTTGTTACAGATGTCTCCAGATATTACAATTGTGGGTTCTAAAGTGGCAATCCAATTTCTGGAAGATTTGGTACATCGGCCATTTAAGCGGAAGATTGTCAAAAATGGCGATCGCTTGGATTTAGGCAACGGTCACGAAATGGAATTTGTGATTGCCCCCAATTTACACTGGCCTGACACAATATTCAGTTTCGACCACAAAACCCAAATCCTTTACACTTGCGATGCTTTCGGAATGCACTACTGCTCTGATAGCACCTTTGACGAAGACTTGAAAACCATTGAAGCTGATTTTCACTACTATTATGAATGCTTGATGGGGCCAAATGCGCGGTCAGTGTTATCTGCCTTGAAGCGGATGGGAGAATTACCGAGTGTGAAAATGGTCGCTACCGGTCACGGGCCATTACTGTCCCATCACGTTGAAGAACTAATTGGACGTTACCGTAAATGGAGTCAAACCCAAAGCAAAGCAGAAACAACCGTTGGCGTATTTTACGTTTCCGAATATGGCTATAGCGATCGCCTCGCCCAAACTATAATCAACGGTATTAGCAAAACAGGCGTAGCCGTAGAAGTAGTAGATTTGGGTTCAGCCGTAGACTTACAAGAACTACGCGAACTAGTCGGACGTTGCGCTGGGCTAGTCATTGGGATGCCTCCTGCTGCCGGTGCTGCCAGCATTCAAGCCGCACTGAGTACAGTTTTAGGTTCTGCCAAAGAGAAACAGGCCATAGGCATATTTGAAACAGGCGGCGGCGATGATGAACCCATCGATCCTTTACTAAGTAAATTCCGCAATTTGGGTTTAACAACGGTTTTTCCGGAGATTCGGATTAAACAAACACCCACAGAAAACACCTATAAACAGTGTGAAGAAGCAGGTACAGACTTAGGACAGTGGGTAACACGCGATCGCAGCATTAAAGCCATGAAGTCCCTAGGTGCTGATTTAGACAAAGCCCTGGGAAGAATTAGCGGTGGACTATATATTATTACCGCCAAAAAAGGCGAAGTCTCTAGCGCGATGCTAGCTTCGTGGGTGAGTCAAGCCAGCTTCAAACCATTAGGATTATCCATTGCAGTCGCCAAAGATAGAGCGATTGAATCACTAATGCAAGTAGGCGATCGCTTCGTCCTCAATGTCTTAGAAGAAGGCAACTATCAAATCCTCATGCGGCACTTCCTCAAACGATTTACCCCTGGTGCAGACAGATTTGAAGGAGTCAGAACCCAACCCGCCGAAAACGGTACACCCATCCTCACCGATGCCTTAGCTTACATGGAATGCGAAGTGCAAAGCAGAATGGACTGCGGCGACCATTGGGTAGTATACAGCACAGTTTACACCGGACGAGTTTCTAAACCTGAAGCTCTAACAGCCGTTCACCACCGCAAAGTCGGAAACCACTACTAAAAAACAAGTTTGTAGTAAGGACTTTAGTCCTTAGAAAAATTAGGACTGTACCGCAAGCGGAACCCGAAGGGTTTTGATCATGGCGATCGCTGTTTTCTTAGTGGAATTTGGCGATCGCCTTTATTTATGTCTTGCTATCAAAGCATAATTTTATACTTACTAACACATAAAGCAAAAATTTTTGAGGAATTTTCAAGTTTTGATAGAGCAAAACAGTATCATTGCTTAACATAATGAAACTGGATAAATTCATTTAGCAAGTCATGAATATTTCTTGTTAATACGTAGGCAAAACCTGATATAATTAATCATAAATAATCAGCATATTTATATATTTTCGTGAAACGTGACTCTATTTATTACCAAATTTTCAAACGATTTCCAGCCTTAATATTTGAAATCATTGATAACCACCCCGCACAGGCGCAAAACTATCGATTTGAATCAGTGGAAGTAAAAGAAACCGCCTTTCGCATTGATGGTGTTTTTTTACCACCAGAAAACGCAACATCTAGAGTTATCTTTTTTGCCGAAGTTCAATTTCAGAAAGATGAAAGTCTTTATCATCGCTTTTTTACCGAGTCGCTGACCTATTTGTACCGCAATCAATCTCAATACGATGATTGGTACTGTGTAGTAATATTTCCATCACGGAGTTTAGAGCCAAGTGATACAAGAACTCATCGCATATTTTTAAACAGCGACCAAGTGCAACGCATTTATTTAGATGAGTTAGGGACTGCTGATACTCTGCCAATCAGCATCAACTTAATGCAGTTAACAATTGCATCCTCTGAAAAAATGGCAGAGCAAGCCAAGCAACTAATTCAAAGGGTAAAATTAGAAGAAACAGGTACACTGCCGAAAACCGAAATCATCGAAATCATTACGACAATTGCTGTTTACAAGTTTTCGTCTTTGAGTAGAGAGGAAGTAGAAGCTATGCTAGGAATAACTTTAGAGCAAACAAGAGTATATCAGGAAGCCAAAGCTGAAGGTCGAGAAGAAGGTCGAGAAGAACTGTTGAAAGTTGCTGTCCCACTGTTACTAAAAACTGGGATGAGTGTAGAACAGATTGCTCAACAATTTAATATTGCTGTGGAATCTGTGGAGAAATACAGGTAGAACGTTCTACCACAGACGCGAAAGTTTTGCTCACTATGACAAAATGTGTGCTGTTTACAAGTTTTCGTCTTTGAGTAGAGATAGTGGAAGCTATGCTAGGAATAACTTTAGAACAAACGAGAGTATATCAGGAAGCCAAAGCTGAGGGTCGAAAACAGGGTCTAGAAGAAGGTCGAAAACAGGGCCTAGAAGAAGGTCGAAAAGAACAGGAAGCTGAACTGTTGCCAGTTATCGTTCCACTGTTACTGAAAATTGGGATGAGTGTAGAAGATATTGCTCAACAACTCAATGTTGCTGTGGAATCCGTGGAGAAATACAGATAAGATATACCCGTGATGAGTTATGGCGATCGCATTTCATCTTACCTAAATTTAGGGGTAAACTCGTTCTGTACAATTGACTAAACGGCCGCCAAGAGCGATCGCCATCACAGTTGGCGTATAAGTAATTTCACCCCTAGAATACATATATTAGCTTACTTATAGTTGATATATGACACTTGAGAGTTTCTTGATTGCTGTAGCTGGTGTACTTTGGACTAAAGCACAAGAGAAAACCGGCGAAAATATCGGTGATGTTTTATGGACTGCTCCGGGTAAGTTGATAGAATTGCTACGCCGAAAGAATAAAGCACCATCTCTTACCAGTAATGAACCGCAGCCATTAGATTATGGTCAAGCAGTATTAGAATTGACACAAGCAGCACAAGATCCCGAAATTGCTCAAGCTGTTGTGGATGTAGAAGCAGCAGTTAATAATGACAAGTCTGAGGCTGCTAAGGAAATTAAAAATAAAGCAGCAGAAATCAAGTCTCACCCATCAGTTGTAAATAACTTTGCGAAGTTAGCAGAAGAAATTAAAGCAGAAAAAGGTGCAATGGTTGCTCAACAAATCAACATTAAGGAACAGAATAATACTTACAACTGACCAAAGTCGTCTCCAGGGGAGGAGGGGACAAAGTTAACTCCCGATGACTGGCGTGAAGTCTGTCGTGAAATAATTGCAGAACGGCGCAAGCTGACAACAAACCCTTTGACATCAACTGAAGGCGTTACACTGCAAGTTGATGATGTTTACGTACCACTGGGATTAGTTGAGCGTAAAAAACAGCCGAAGCCTCAAGGTGAAATTTCTCCAGAACAGGGTTCAGAACTGTATAAGGAGACAGAAATCACCAAAACATTTGAGCATGGTGCTTTTCTGAAAGAAGTTCTCAAACAGCAGAACACGCCGAAAAGTAAGGGTAGGCGAATTGCAATTATTGGTGAACCAGGCGCAGGAAAGACAACGCTGTTACAGCAGATTGCTAACTGGGTATCTCGTGAGATTCCCCAGTCGATTGTTATTTGGCTATCTTTAGCAGATTTACAAGAACAAAAATTAGAGGAATATCTGTTAGGGACTTGGCTAACTGCTGCTGTGAGGAAAAAAGGGAAATCTGAACCTACTCAGCAACAGAAAGATGATTTTGTTGCTTTATTTAATCAAAAAAATGTCTGGTTGCTGCTAGATGGATTAGATGAAATGTCCGCAGCTTCAGGTAATCCGCTAACAGAAATTTCACGCCAATTTCGGGAATCAGGGTTTATTTCTCAAGCGCGAATTGTCTTAACTTGTCGGGTTAATTTGTGGGATGGTGGCATCAATGCACTTGATAATTTTGATATCTATCGCACGTTAGATTTTTCTTATCCACAACAAGTAGAGAAATTTATTCACAAATGGTTTGCGGCTATTCCCGAAGCTGGGAAGCAGTTATGCACTGCTTTGAAAGAACCAGGTAAAGAACGGATTCAGGATTTAGTGAAAAATCCTCTGCGGTTGACGCTATTGTGTTTTAATTGGCAATCAGGAGATGGCAAGTTACCAGAGACGCAAGCGGGACTGTATCAGCGATTTGTTGATGATTTTTGCAAATGGAAAAAAGATGAATTTCCTACAACATATCGCCAAGAGCAGCAACTCAATATCAAATTAGGTGAATTAGCGAAAACAGCCATAGATAAAGAAGCAACCCGTTTTCGCTTGCGTCAGGATTTTGTTACTCAGTTTTTGGGTGACGCTGAGGATGAAAATTCGCTGTTTAGATTGGCACTAAATCGTGGTTGGTTAAATCAGGTAGGGATAGATACAAATAGAAAACCTGTTTACGCTTTTTTTCATGCTTCATTTCAAGAATACTTTGCAGCTAAGGCAATTGATGACTGGCATTTTTTCATACCTCGTAACCACAAAAATAAGCCTGTTAATAATAAAAAATATCGCATCTTTGAACCGCAGTGGAAGCAAACAATATTACTTTGGTTAGGGCGAGAAGAAGAAAATATCAAACAGCAAAAGCAACAGTTTATTGATGCTTTAGTAAACTTTAAAGATGGGTGTGGTAAGTGGAATAGAAAAGATATAGATATAGATAAAGGTTTTTATGAATATCGCGCTTACTTCTTAGCTGCTGTAGGCATTGCAGAGTTTAGAGAATATTCTAGAGCAGATGAAATAGTAGCGCAAATTATCAAATGGGGCTTTGGTTATTTATCAAAAAGGCAAAAGTGGGTGACATTTATTTATCCAATTCAAGAGAAAGCTAGAGCAACAATACAAGAGACAGAACGGACAAAAGCTATTGATGGCTTGGTAGAGTCAATTACTAATATCAATATAGATGACGATACTAAACTTTCAGTAGTAGTCAGCTTGAGTAAAATTGGCTCTGGCAATTCAAAAGCAATTGATGGCTTGGTCAAGTTAATAAATAATCCACAAGTTGATCCTTTTACACAAATACAAACAGCATATAGCTTATGTCAAATTGAACCCAACAACTCAACAGCAATTACTACCTTGGTCAATTTAATTCATAACCTACAAGTTGATTATGCTATTCACTGGCAAGCAGCAGAGTGTTTAGGGCTAATTGACCATGACAAGAAAATGGCAATTAATATCTTAGTAAAATTAATTAGGGACTCCCAGCTTAGTGATGATTTGAAATGGGAAATAGCAGAGAGTTTAGGGCTAATTGACCCTGGTAATACAACGGCAATTACTACCTTGGTCGAGATAATTGGTAATCCAAATGAAGTTGGCTATACTATCCAATGGCAAGCAGCACAGAGCTTGAAGAACATTGCCTTCGGCATCCCAACGGCAATGATTGGCTTGAGCAAGTTAATCTGCGACTCACAGATAGATGATGAGACTAAATGGCTCGTAGCAGATAGCTTAAATCAAATTTATCCTGGTAGTCACACAGCAATAGATACTTTAATACAGTTAATCAACGACCCAAAAGTTGATGCTGAGATACAATTGCGTGCAGCATTCAGCTTAGGTCAAATTGACATTGGCAAGCAAATAGCGATTACTGCTTTGGTCAATCTAATCGGTAATTCAAAAATTCATGATTTGACCCAAGTGGAAGCAGCAGATAGCTTAGGTCAAATTGACATTGGCAACAAAATGGCAATTACTACCTTGGCCAACTTAATTCGTAACCCAAAAGTAGATTCCTTGAGTTCCTTTATAAAAGGACAAGCTGCGGTTAGGTTAGGTCAAATTGCCTTTGGCAGTCAAATAGCAATCGCTGCTTTAGTCCAGTTAACTCAAAACCCACATATAAATTTTTTGACCCAAGTGCAAGCAGCATTTAGCTTAGGGTTAATCAACCCTGGCAACAAAATTGCGATTTCTACCTTGGTGCAACTGCTGCTATCAAAAGATGTGGATGAGGACACCCGTAGCGATGCAGCAGAAAGCTTAGGGGGAATACTACAAAATAATCAGCATCGCTTTGAGGTAGTCAAAGCTGTTAGTGGTTATCTGCAATTAAATAATAATCGCTACAGTGTCTTGTGGAAATGCGCCCAGAATATGCCTTACCCCGATTTCTATCAAGCTTGGCATCAGCATAATTTTGCCACTCGCACCATGCGAAGCTTAAAGCAAATCCTCTTCACCAGAATTATTTAAGCACTTTTGCCGTAGCGACGTTACAAATAGCTATTTAACGCGATGTGCGACTTATTCTTGAAACCCCTCTCCATAGCTTGCGTCTCTTACGAGACGCTACCGCGAACTCGTAGAGTATCTCTCCCCTGCAAGGCTACTGTGTACACACAAGTCTTTTAGAGTTAGTCGATACATTCACAATGTCAGGTAATACATTCACAACGTCGGGCAATACATTCACAAC